>JBBRVC010000005.1:0-49046 GCA_038247205.1 Bacteroidales bacterium | reverse complement strand
TCAGGAAGTGAAGCTGCATCGAATTCCACAGAAGTTTCATCACCGGCATTAGAGATAATATACTTATTATCAGATGCATTCAGAAGTGGTAATACATTGCCGAAGCGTGTATAATTCCCAGGCAGATCTCTCCATTTTGGGGTTTTTTCAGTTTTAGCATAATTGAACCAGTGAGGTCCATACCTGTTCCCCTTTCTGAAACTTTCTGAAAATCCCCGATAATGCAGGTCAGCTGCAAAAGGTTCCATTTTAGTTGTTACAACCTGATTATCAATAAGTTTTCCAGAGAAGAATATATAATCCCAATAGATCTCCATATTGGTTCTGATCTTTATTCTATGGTCTGATGTAATGAACTTACCTGTCAGGTCCGCAATTACAGTTTTATCTTTCCCCATTGGAAAACCCAGGTTGTCGATTACAGTTTCCCATTCCCCTTTTTTGTTAATAACCTGAATAACAGGAGGAAATACTTTAATTTTGTCATTCTGTGAAAGTGCATAATTGATGCTGGCATCAGTCGGGAATATCCATCCGTTCATAAACAGATGTAAATCACCTCCTTTGCCTGCGTCACCAGGGTCTAGTATCAATTCATTCATTTCTGTTATTCCCTGATATTTCTCCGGAGTAAATCTAGCCAGATAATTGTCATCCTTATTTGTAATATATTGAAGAACGTCATCTCCGCTTGCATTATAAGCTGATACCGGTGCCCTTTTTTCCTTAACCTGAAGTATATTCAATCCGGGAAAGGGTGGGGGAGAGAATTGTTCTATAACGAAGATATCCGTGGCTTCAGGATGATCAACTGCAACAAGCTGAATTTTATCCATATAGATTGTCTCCCACAGTTCTGAAGTAATCTGAATCGAATATTTCCCTTTGTCGGCTTTAAGTACTTCTCCGGGTACCTTAATATAGTCATCAGATGCATCGGCAAAAGCGTAGGCTGTATTGCCTCCCATAATGCCAAGAGGCATACCAAGGGCACTTCTCCATAGAATATCTTTTACAAACACATATTCATCACCATCCCATGTATAAAGGAATGGACAAGATCCTTTAAGTGTCTGGGATTCAATAAGTGCCTGGTCGGTGCCGGGAAGAAAAATATTCTGAGGTACTCCGTTTGTCCAGGTGATTCTGATAATATCTGCCTGGGACCTGTTTCCCATCCCAAAATGGACATTCGGATCTGACACAACCATTGTCTGATATAGGTCTCCTGCACGCATTTCAACTTTAGCGCCGATACCGAAATGATTATTCTTTGCGCTCCCTGCTCTCAGGCCAACAAGTTGTATTTTGATATAGTGATTACTGCTACCTCCGTCATTCCTCAGGAGGAAGAGCCCTCCGTTTACTCCGGCTATGGCAATATCCATATCCCCATCATCATTATAATCAAAAACAGATATTTTGTTTCCCGATTTTACATCTTCGGGTAAGAGGCGGGAGACGTCAGTGAAGTTGCCCTTGCTGTCGTTATGGAAAAGGAACAAGCCTCTGCCATACTTTTCTGTTGATTCTCCGGCAACAATAAGATCAAGATAACCATCATTATCAAAGTCAAGAAATGATGCATCATAGGCTCTCAGGTTTTTCATTGATCCGAACATTTCACTACTGCTTTTAACCGGTTCAAAATGCCCGTTTTTAAGATTTCTGTAAAGAATATTTCCGCCCGGATTAACAGAAGTGATGAACAGATCGAGAAAACCGTCATTATTATAATCTCCGGTAGTGATTGATGTTGATCCTCCTTCACTTTTCAGTCCTCTCTCATCGGTCACATCCTTAAAAACGCTTTGTCGCTTATTTGAGTAGTAGATATTTGATTTATTCTCATTTACTACTATCAGGTCAATATCTTCATCTTCGTCAAAATCTCCGAATACCGCATCGCGACTGTTCGTCCCGCTTTTATAATCTCCCATCTTTCCCGAAAGTTCAAGGAATGTTCCATCAGAATTATTCTGGAACTGCTGGTTTACATCGGGAGTAAGTCTGTAAAGATCAAGATCTCCGTCATGGTCCATGTCGAAGAAAATTGAACTGTTTCCTTCTTTTTTCCTTTCGGTTTTCGATTCTGAAGAGACATCCTCAAATGTTCCTTCAGCAATATTCCTGTAAAGTATATCTCCGTCCTCCCTTACAATATACAGATCAAAAAATCCATCATTATCAAAATCGGCAAATTCTGCAGATGACTCTTTTCCTGTATGTTTTATGCCGGCTTCAGTAATAACATCAGTAAACAAACCCATTGAGTTTTTAAAAAGGAAATGTTTATATGAGGAAGAAGCAGTATCGAAGCTCCCTGCGTAAATATCTATGTCACCATCTCCGTCAAAATCTGCAGTTTCAACAACACCTGATCTTGCAAATTCTGAGTTACCCTGTGAATATGAAGGAACAATACTCAGTCCGGCTGAAGCAGTAACATTTGTAAATTTCATTTCATCCAAAATGGATCCGCTGATACTGGTTACCAGAGAAGTCTTTCTGTCGAAAGTAATTACAGGGAACCCGATTAAAGATCCTCCAGGGCCTTTAAGATCCATTATACCAGCCTGATATGGTGAAGAGACTTTGAGATAATTGTGAAAGATCGTAAAATTAAGGATAGCATTTTCCTTATCGCTTTTTCTAAGCGAGAGAAGAGTTTTATTATAGTAATCTATTGCCTCTCTGGGAAATTCGGGAAATTGTTTTTTGATTATCTCAAGTTGTTCAATCGCCTTGTCTGTTTCCCCCGTACGTATTAATATATCAGTCAGGTTAAGATACGGGACAAGATTGCCAGGAGCATTTTTTACAAGTAATAACAGGGTATTCTGACGCTGGTTAGTGGATTCCTCATCTGATTCGAGAGCATATAATTCGGAAAGATCATAAAGTACTTTTATATGTTCTGGAGCGAATGTCAATGCCACTTTAAGTTCAGAAACTGATTTCAGCCTTTCATTGTTCATTCTGTATACTGTTGCAATAATAAGCCTTATATCAGCATCTTTAGGATCTATATTAATTGCCTTCCTGAGTTGTTTTTCAGCTTCCGGGTATTTTCCCATCCGCAAGTATGTTAATCCGAGATTAGCATAACCAAGTTTCTCCTCAGGAGCAAGTTTGATGAATTTAAGGAATTCTTTTTCTGCATCTTCAAGCTTAAACTCTTCAAGATATGCAAGTCCAAGTGTTCTTGTGGTTGTCAGATCCGTGGATGATTGGTTATTATTGCCCGAATTTTTACAGCTTACAATGATTGAAACAGCAAATGCAGCTATTAAAAGAATATTTAAGTTTTTCATATCCAAAAATAGTAAATAATGCGTTTCCTATTGAACAGGTACAGGGTTTCCATCTTTAATTATCATAAGTGAAAATGGTCCCTTCCTGTTTCCTCTTTCATCAAACATGATATTTCCTGTAACCCCTTTGATATTAATATTTGCCATAGCCTTTTGTACTTTTTCACGGTCGGGTGAAGCTATTCTGATTGACTCAATAATGATATTCATCCCATCGTAAGCATAGGCTGCAACAGCGCCAGGTACTTTTCCATATAATTTTCTGAACTCTTCTATGAAGCTTATTCCCTCCCGGCTCAACCAATGTTTTGATGAAATAAGATTAATGCCTTCGTAAACAGATAATCTTCCTTCCATTAATTCATTCTCATCGAGTAATGATAACGACCCGTAAACAGGTATTCTTACACCCTTGTCTTTAAGGAGTCTTATAATTTTTGTTGATGATATAGGGGTCCCAAATAAAGCAATGCAATCAGGATTTACTGAAATAATTTTATCAATCATCTTTTCAGATTCCGGATCGGAATTATTGTAACGAAACTCAACAGGAGCAGTTGTTCCATTTACTGTTATTTTATTAACAAAGCTTTTTAATGCAAAACCTGCATCATAGCTATTTTCACAAATAGCAGCTATTTTATTGAAATGCTTTCTACTACATATCTCATTAATTAATATTTCAGCCTGTTGAGAATTATTAGGAACACAGTTGAAGTACCACGGAACGAAAGCTTGTGAAAGGGTAGGATCGGCAGCCCACGCTGACAAGAAAACAACCCTCGTTTTAGCGCTCACCTGTTCTGCGAGGTGTGCGTTTCTTCCGTCATTGGAGCCCAGAATTGCCCAAACCTCCTCATCAAAGATCATCGACACGGCTTCTTTCGAACCTGTTCCCCATGGTCCCTCCATAGAACGAACTACTAACTTAAATGGATTCCCGTTACATCCACCCTCCGAATTGGCTTTACTAATAGCCATTTCTGCTCCGTTTTTTGCCGCAACAGTGTTTTTATTTGTAATAAGTAGGCCTATCTTAACAGTATCTTTATAAATATGAGGTTCTGAACTCCGGCCATTTATAGCTGGAAAATTAAGCAGCACCAAGGCTGCAAGTATTAAACATTTCAATTTCATTAAGCGATACTGTATCTTCAAAGGTCACAGATTGCCTTTACGAAATACTTCTTCCCGTAGCCTGGGCAATTTTCCTCAGGTCGTTCATTAATTGAGAGAATTCCGGTAGGCTAAGCGATTGAGGTCCATCGCATAATGCTTCTTCGGGGTGATAATGTACTTCAATTATCAATCCATCGGCACCGACAGCAACGGCTGCTTTCGACAATGCAGGAACCATCCATCTGATGCCTGTACCATGACTCGGATCGACGATAACAGGGAGATGAGACAAGTTTTTTAACATTGGCACAGCACTAAGGTCGAGAGTATTCCTTGTGGAAGTTTCAAAAGTTCTTATTCCGCGTTCACAAAGTATAATCTGATCATTACCCTGATTAAGAATATATTCTGCTGCCAGCAAAAACTCTTCGATTGTTGCCATCATTCCCCGTTTAAGAAGGATCGGTTTTCTGCACTTCCCAGCCTCTTCAAGCAGAGGGTAATTTTGCATATTACGCGAACCAATCTGGATCATATCAGCATAAGATGCAACTAGTTCAACCTGCCTTGTATCCATAACTTCAGTAACGACAGGCAGCCCGGTCAATTTCCTCACCTCAGCCAGTAGTTTAAGTCCTTCTTCGCCCAGACCCTGGAAGCTGTATGGTGAGGTACGCGGTTTGAAAGTTCCGCCTCTCAGTATTTTTGCTCCTCCATTTTTTACCGATCGGGCAGTTTCAAAAAGCTGTTCAGAACTCTCAACAGCACAAGGTCCTGCTATAATAACTATTTCAGCACCACCGACCTCAACCCCTGCAACCTTTACAATTGTTTTCAGCGGTTTAGCATTCGCTGAAACCCTTTCTGGTACACGAAACCCAGCATTTACCGGAGTATTGCATATATTATCATCCATTCTGAAACTCAATAAATCAATTAATATTCTGTTCTGGGTGCTTTCTTATAAATCTTATCATCTTTTTCCCATTTTGGCGCGGGAGAAAATTCAAATTTCCCGTTAGTTACTTTTGCAATAAAAATGGGTCTTATATTATTCCAACTTCCATCGTAAACAACTTTCCCTGTTACCCCTACATATCCATTTGTATAATTCATGTCGGTAAGCACATCTCTTATCAGTGCACGGTTTAGTCCGGCTTTTTCAATTGATCTGATTACTATATTCATGCCATCGTAAGCATGTGCTGCAAATACATCAGATTCCTGATTAAACCTTTTTATATAATTTGCTTTAAAAGCTTTCAGTTTAGGATCATTCGCATCGGGGTTATACTGACATGTAGTTATTATTCCTTCTGCGCGCGTACCTGCAATTTTCAGGAACTCAGGATTTACTATCCTGTCAGATGCATAAACCGGTTGTTTAAGACCCATCTCACGGAGCTGGTTAAGAATGAGTGCAGATTCCTTCGCATTGCCCCAAAGTGCTATCGCATCAGGATTAGTCTTTATTACTTTTTCAATCTGGCTTTTAAAATCAGTTTCCCCATCATTGAATCGTTCTTCAACTATTACCGGGAATCCTAATCTGGTTGCTGTCCGGTTGAAATGAAGTGTACCAACTCTTCCATAGCGGTTGTTGGCCCTTATCATTGCAACTCTTTTATGGCCATCTTTGACATAGATATGGTTAACCATTGCATAGCTGCTCTGGCGGTCGTCAGGAATTGTGCGTACTACCCATGGAATATTTGTCTCGGTGAAAGTAGGATCGGGGTCTCCTGTGTTAACATTCGGAATCTCAAGTTTTAAACTTGCTCTGATTGCCACATGTGAATTAATGTCGTCAATAGTACCAAGCCAGGCCCATACTCCTTCATCATCCATTTTTACAATTTCATTTGCTGCTGCACCCCATAGTCCAAAGTCATTGTGAATCATTAACTTGTATAGAATACCCCTGTAGCCGCCCTTTAAATTAGCCTCCTCTATTGCCAGCACAGAGCCCTGAAGCATCTGTTTTCCAAGCGACACAAGTAATGAACCTTCCAGTGGACCAAGAAAGCCTATTCGTACTTCTTTCAGATCTGTCGGAGGAACTTTTTCACGTCCTGCACCATAAAATATCATCGGGTCAATAAAATGATACTTATATGCTTTCTGATATTTATCGTAACCAACCAGTTCATCTGGTATATTACCGTAGTTAGCTTTCTTCTCCTGTCCGTTTGTCATTGAGAAGGGTAACATGAAAATCAGGAAAAGAACCACCAGAATTTTTTCAGAATTTTTCATATTTTATTTTTTTAAAACTCTAAACTTTGCAAATGGCATATGCTTCTATTTCAACAAGTAAGGTCTCCCAGCATAGTCTTGCCTGTATTCCGGTACTGGCAGGAAGGGGATCCAGATTCAACCATGAATAAAATGTGGTTCTGATCTTGTTAAACTCAGCATAATCCCTCTCTATATCCCTGAGGTAATTTGTTGTTCTTACTATATCGTGCCATGTCATTCCTTCTGCTGAAAGGAGGTTTGTAATGTTTACATAAGTTCTCCAAAGCTGAGCTTTAAAATCACCAATATGCTCGGCTTTCCCTTCCTCATTTACACTTGCTGTACCTGAGATAAGCAGCACTTTATAACTGCCAAGATCCAATCTTAGAGCTCTTGAAAAAGAGGAAGGTTTCTGGTAGTTATATGCTTCATTAATTACATGGGGTGCATGTACAACATGTTTTTCTATTGGCGGACGGCTTATATGGATTGTAGGATATACTGTTTCGGTGATATTATTATCAGCGGATAAAATACCAAGCTTCTTCATTTCAATTTTCTCACCTTCTGTTAATTTTGACAGGTCTATAAGTAATTTTTTCTCATCCATCTTTTCAACATTTTATATAATTTGTTATTTGTATAATTCTCCTTTCTCCTATTTCAATACTTCTCCCCTGCTCACACCTTTTGATGTGGCAACCCATATTACTCCGTCTTCGGCATCCACCCCAATAATAAAATTGTGCGCAATGGAAGGGGAGAGGGGAATTTCTTTCTTCTCTCCCCTTCCATTTGTAATTATTGCTTTTCCATCGTCATTATTATCATTTTTCTTATAAGTAACCCATGTTGTTCCGTTAGTACTGCTTAATCCATTGTCGCTGCATATATTTACCAGCGGGCCTTCCGCTCTCAGAAAATTGATAAAATTGCTTGCAAGTCCGCTGTCGTGATCAAAATAGCCCTTCCAGTACTTGCCATCGTAACGGCTCATACCGAAATATGTTGATACCCATAAAATTCCGTCTGCCCAGGAAGTTGCTGTGGTAATATCGTGAACAACTCCGTCATCAGGCTGCAGGTCAATTTCCATAAATCCGTCGGGGTCAACATAGTCTCTGAACTGCTTTGTCTTTGTGTTATATTCAATAACTCCTCCGCCCCAGGCTGCAATGAATATTTTACCATCGCCGGCTGAAACTCCATAGGTCCAGGGCTCGTGCATAGGGGCATTTTTCTCGGTAAATATTTCCCATTCTTTTGTGAATGTATCATAACGTCCGGCGCCTCCGCCGGTCGCTATCCATACATCTTTCCCCTCACAGATAACCATATAAACCAGATCATTTGCCATCCCGCTGTTGAACTGATTAAATGTTTCAAACTTACCTCCTGACCATCTGTTTAAACCACCAAGTGTTCCGATCCACACATCGCCTGTAAGTTCACTCACATCAACTGATACAACTCCGTTATGAGCCAGTCCGTCTTTTGTAGTGTAAGTACGCCACTTCCCTTTTTCATAAACTGCAAGACCATCATGAGTTCCTATATATACCTTATCTCCATCTATTCGTGCACAATATGTCTTGTCAGATGGTAATCCATCCTTCGTTGTAAAGTTTCTCCAGTTACCATAAACAGGTACTGATTCCTGTGTGGAAGGTTCATCCGGTTTTTGAGAACTATTTTGTTCAGATGGAGACTCCTGCTTCGTTCCTGAGACCAAAGCTTTTTTCTCAGACCTTAAACAACCAAGGGATGCTGTTACAATAATAATTACCGAAAGAGATGCAGAAATAAATAATTTGTTTCGGATAGATTTTTTCATATAAAATCGTTAATGTTTAAATGATGCATGTTGAATGTTTGATGATTGTGTCTCATAATCAGGACTTCTAAGCGATTTTAAGTACTCTACAAGGTCGTTAAGCTGATCTTTTGTCATATCACCGACTAGTCCGTGTTTATCATCTTTCCCATAATATGTCCAGATTTCTTCAAGAGTTTTTGCACGGCCGTCATGTAAATATGGTGGTGAAGCATAAATATTATTGAGATGAGGTGTATCAAATAACATGGAATCATCGCTTTCTGCCAGTGTGCTGACATCTGCCGGTAAAAGATTTGTATAATAGGGGGAAGGGTGACAGGTTATGCATCTGTTAATTTCAGGTATTGTGTTGCCAAAGTTATCAACCGATCTTTCAAAGATTATCTTGCCCCTTACCTGTACGGCAGTCAGCTTCCCCGAAGGATTGAATAAAAGATTAGGAGGGTATTTGATTCCTGTCAGGATATATGATGTTATCGCGTCGAGGTTTTTATATGAGAACTGTTCTGTTCTGGTCAGGACAGTCGAAAAGCGTATACCGTCCTGTTTAAAAACTGTCTGGTTCTTGCCATTCCATTTAAAAGGTGGAGTATCACCGATATCTCTGAGCGATTGCGTATTAGTAACGTTTCTGCCCATATCTTTAGATGCCATATTATAAACCAATCCGTCTTCATGTTCGTCGGGATGACAGGTATAGCATGAATATTGGGTCTGGAAAGTATGTCCGGCATTGTTCAGCAGTCTTCGTCCCTGTCTTGCAACTGTAATCCTTCGTGGACCTCCAAGATCAATTGTATTTATTGTCTCCAGTTTACCGGTGCTGATTACAGAAATTTTATCATTCAGATGTTCAGCTATATAAAGTAGTTTTCCATCTGGAGATAGAGCAATCCCTTTAGGATTGGCTCCGGTTGCGATTCTTTTAATGACATAACGGCTGCTGATACCAAGGTGGTCAGAATATGTACTCAGCATTTCAGGAGAAGATTCAGTAATTAGCTGTCTTACAGAATCAATATCGATTACTGTTATAAAATTAACACCAGAACTTGAAATAAAAGCTCTTTTCCCGTCGGGTGTAATTACAATATCGAATGGGTCAGGAAAATACCTGTTAGGTTCGTCGATTAACAGTTGAATTATCTTTCCCTTTTCTTTTTGCTCAATTATACCTATGCCATGGGTCATCATAAAACCTCTTTCCACCTGAATAGAAGGTACAAGGTTCTTTGGTCTGATAAGGGTCACTATTGCCAGATCTCCTGAGGGAGTAAAAGCAATATTTTCCATCAGGTAGGCTGATTCCATTTTGACAAAATCCTTTACCCTGCGGGAGCTGTCATCTACCAAAGTCAGTTCGCTGACAAGTGGTTCACCATAATGCCCGATAACAGCTCTTCTGCTTGTAATATAAAGATCTCTTCCATTTGGAGACAACTGGGCGCCTGTAGGATTATTTCCGGTGGAGAGTCTTTTTATTTCGGTTCTGTTCGCCAGGTCAATAACGGATAGATCTGAGCCATAAGAGTTTACAACATATAATGATTTTTCATCATCACTCAGGGATAGACCTGCAGGTCCGTTTCCGGTGCCAAGGGAATCTGTCACTTCAAAAGTTTCGAGATCAATAACAGAAACAAAATCAGACCATTGGTTACTTACATATGCTTTTCTGTTTTCCTTGTCGAGAATCACACTGTGCGGTTTGGTTCCAACTTGAATTTTGTGTAGAACCTTGCCTTTAACGGCATCTATGACCAATAATTGATTCGCATCCTGAGCAACTACAAACAACAGTTTACCATCAGCTGAAACTGCCAGGTTTAGCGGCGATAAGTAGTTTTTGTAATCAAGTTTTGTGAATGGACTATTTTTGTGAATATGAAGATGACAGTTGGTGCATAACAGAGGATGATCAGCTACAGCAGTCTGATAATTAACATGTTCCCGAGCCCATTTTTTACCCGGAAAAACAATAATCAGTCCAAGAACAACAATAATGCCGGTGACCAGTAAAACTCTTTTCATATTGGTCATAACTATTCTAATTCAACTATTTTTTCTTTAATATCATTTATGTGAACTGGTACTGAAACCGGGTTGTTTTTAACAGCCAGCGAAAGCCTGTTTGCCGGTACCATCTCATTATCCTCGTGGCAACCTGTGCATCCGCGTCTTTCATTGGGACGAAGCCATATCCAGCTACCTGGAGCATTTATTACTTTCCACTCTTTGTCCAGTGTTTTTATTCTAAATGGCATATCTGCAGCCACTTTAAGATAGAATGATCCGTCCTTTTCAACATCTATAACGCCAAGTGATGAGTCGATTCCTATAATTTCTATTTTTCCTGCCGGATGGTTAAATGCTTCTCCTTCAGGTGAATTCATTCCTGTGATATTAATATTCTGACATAGAAGCAGTCCGGTTTTAACAGCAGTATCTACTTCACTTGGAAGTTTTTTTGGTCTGTTGTGCTCTTTTACAAAAACAGATTCAATAACATTAAAATCTTTATTCATATAAATCTGGTTAACTATAACCATTTTTTCAGGGTCATATTCATAAAGGCCATATTTTTCAGACTCATCAGACCTATATGAAACAAGATATTTACCCTTGTGAAAAGAAGCGACAGATTTAAAATCTCCATTTACGGAGGATGAATGATTAATTCTTGAATGTAGCGGACGGTTATAGCTTACCGATACAACTGATCCTTTGTTTTTTGCATCATTTTCAGTCTCAATAAAATATATTCTGCCATCCTCAGTCTCGATTCCTTTGCTTATGATTGCTGCTCTTTCTTTTACCTGATAGAATAGTTCTGATTTGGTGCCATCAGGTCGAAGAACCATAATGGAAGGCCTACTCATTGTAGGGAATAATTGTCTGCTTATTGCAATTATCCTTCCGTCGTTTAATACCGAAGAAGCAAAATAAGTATGAGGATTAAATGTTATACGATTCAGGTTAGTTCCGTTAAGGTTGCAGGTAAATAGAGTATGTTCAGCTTTAAGTGAATCATTTTGAAGGTATCTGCTGAAAACAATACGTTCTCCCGGCAAGTAGGCCGGATCGATTGAATTTTCAAGTGATGTTGTAACCTGCCAGAATTTTTTGGTTTTCAGATTCATTTCCCATATCTGCCAGGGATCATTTTCGTTTTTCTGAGCAGAAAAAATGATATTTTTTCCATTATACGAGACCTCGGGTGAACGGGCTGAAAAAAACTCTGATGTCAGTACTTCAGGAGTTTTTCCGGGTCTGTCAGGGTTCACAGCTATCAACTGGCACTTAGCAATATAGCGCCATGAATCACCAGTTATATAATTAACTTTTCCTTTATTATCAGACTGCGTAATTATTATTAATCCATCCCCTGATTTTTTCCCGCATGAAGTAATCAATAATGCTGATGAAAGAATGATTATTACTACTTTGAAAAGTAAGGAAAATTTGAGATGCATGAGAAATATACGATTTATTGTTCAGTAATATTTAGAATCTGATTTGCTTTAGCATTTTCGATTAACTGTACTTTTCCAGATGGCCATTTGATTTCAATTATATCAACTGATTCGTTTTTGCCCAGTCCGAAATGTATCCTGTGGTCATTCTGTGAAAGATACCCTGAAGTGCTCTTTTTCTGTGTGGTCTGAACCATACTGCCTAAAGTGATTTTGATTCTTGCACCAATTCCGTCACGATTGCTTGTAGTTCCAACAAGGTTAATTATAAGCCAGTTATTCAGGTTACCCTTATTATTTCTCAGAAACATCCCCCTGTTACTCAGGTTTGCTATGTATATATCAAAATCTCCATCATTGTCATAGTCGCCGATACATGCACCTCTTCCGACATACTCTTCATGAAAGTACTTTCCCAGGTTATTTGAAATATCTTTGAATTTTCCATCACCGGTATTTTCAAACAGCTGATCCTCGTGCCCGTAAAGATGTTTTAGAGCACCGTTAGTTTTAAAAATGTCAGCATCACCATCGTTGTCATAATCAATAAAAGCAGAAGTCCAGCCTACAAACTGTGCTGCACTTGAGGAGATTCCTGCAAAATTTGATTTATCGGAAAATATACCGTTACCCATATTTTCATATAACGAACAATACGTGTCGTCTGACAGGAACATATCGATCAGTCCATCTGAGTTGTAGTCAGCGAAATCAACAGACATACTCACAGTGGCTTCTCCTGCCTGGCTGAATGCTGTGCCTGACATTGTACCCCTGTCTTCAAAAAATTTTCCTTCGTGGTTGTGCCACAGGTAATTAAGAGTGTGGTCGTTGGCAACGTAAATATCAACAAAGCCATCATCATCATAATCTATTGCCCCAACTCCCATAGCTCTGCCATCGACATCTGTTATGCCCATGCTTTGAGTTACATCATCAAAAGTGCCATCACCCTTATTGTGATACAGATAATCCGGCTGAGCATCATAAGCCATAGGGCCGGGAAAACCGTCAGGAGCATAAAAATATTTATACTCTGGGTCGAAATTCAGGTAGTTGCCAACATATATATCGAGAAAACCGTCATTATCATAATCAAACCAGGCAGCGCCGATCGTGCACTCATTTCCACCTCCGACACCGGCTTTCCTGGTAACATTGGAAAAAGTTCCGTTGCCGTTATTTTTATAAAGTATATTGGTGCCGTAATTGCAAACAAATATATCGGGATAACCATCATTATTAAAATCGCCGATGGAAGATCCCATTGAATAAGCAATTTCATTTACACCCGCTTTATCTGATACATCTTCGAATGTACCGTTGCTGAGGTTATGGTAGAGACGGTTTGCCGGAAGTACTTCAGGTTTCTCACCTTTTGTGTATCCTTCAATGAATGTGCCTGTAGAAATATAAATATCAATAAAGCCGTCTTTATCATAGTCAATAAATGAAGCACCTCCTCCACTTGATTCTATAATGTTATTTAAATGGTCTGATCCAATTGAATGGATAAAATCCAGACCGATCTGATTACCAATTTCCTGAAAATAATCATCATTTGGAGCAGGAGGTATGTGGGCAGTTTGCTTCACTGATTTGTTAGAATTGCAACCTGAAAAAATCAGTAAGAAGATGAGAATGAAAACAAATATGATATTCTCAGTGAATTTACCGGAATGATTATTTTTAATTCCCATGGTTCGGATTCTATTATTAGATATTTAGCTCTGCAAAGTAGTTATTTTTTTCAGAATATTAAATAGGTTCTTTTAACTATAATTTATGTAAACTCATTGTAATTCAGTCATTTAAATTCATGCTAATATATGACCAGGTTCATTTGTCAATACCATCAGAAACAAGATAAGAAATTAATGGCTCCAATCGTTTTCAATCAATTTCAGGGAATCATTATTTATCGCGAACAGAAACGCCTCTCTTCCTGTTGCAAGTTTAATTTTTCCGATAGCTTTTACCTCGCCCTTAATGTTAAGACTGCTTTCTACCGGCGGAACAACTTTAATATCACCCTTGCCATTTGCAAGTAAGACTAACCCTATACTCGCATCGTTTCTTGGCGTTTCTACCTCCGAGCCATATAAATTACCAGCAATAATAAAAGCTGTATCATTATCTTTATACTTTAGCTTCACCATATCATTTATAGAGGAAAATTGAGTCCGGTTTGGGAGTTTGTGCATTATAAATTTATCACTTCCCTTATTTTCAATCCAGTAGTGTGCAAATGTATTAGCCTTGTAGTGCAAAGAAGCTTTAAGCATTTGTTCTCCGTATATATCCTGAAGAGTTGCCCTGGCAAATTCTTCGTAACCCGAGTACCTGAATTTAATAACCGGAATCTGCCTTACAGTTGCATCAAAATTATTTACCGGATATTTTATCCCATTCTCGCCATAACCAAGCACTATATCTGTTGTCCCATTTAAATCAAAATCATTGGAAAAAATTTCAAAGGGGTCCTTTTCGCTTGTACTGTATTTATAATTTAATCCGAGATTACCAACTATATAATCATTATCGCCATCCTTATCAACATCAGTACACTTAATGCTAAACCATAAACCAGAACTTTCACTAAATCCTAATCTGTTGGTAATATCTGATAATTTGTGTGATGAGTTCTCAAAAAAACGAATATTCATCCACTCACCAACAACAATCAGGTCAACGTCCCCATCATTGTCAAAGTCATCCCAGACTGCATCTGTAACAAGTCCCAAATCAGATAGTTCCGGAGCAATTTCATCTGTAATATCTTGAAATTGCAGGTATGAACCTTTCTTTCCATTATTTTCTAAAATGTAACTATTTGCAGGCAGGGGATATTTACCGGGAACGATTCGTCCTCCAACAAATAAGTCAAGATCGCCATCATTGTCAAAATCTGCAGCTTTTACACATTTTCCGCTTTGATTTAAACCTGCAGGAAGGCTCTTACTTTTGAAAAACCCCTTTTCAGTATTTAAATAAAGCCGGTCATCGTAGTAATCTTCTTTTTTCCTGGCATTATTTCCCCCGCTTACAACATATAGATCCAATCTTCCATCTTTGTCCGCGTCAAATAAAAGAGCGCCTGTATCTTCATAGGTTGAATCGTTTATCCATGGTCCGGATATTTCCATAAATAAGCCTTTCTCAGATTGCAAATACATGGCTCCAGAAAATCCCTCCCCGTTGCCGATGAAAAAATCTTCAAGTCCGTCTCCGTTAACATCACCTACTGTTAAACCTGGTCCCATTTGTGAATTCTTAAATGGAAGTAATTCCTCATATTCAAAATCATCATATTTATCCTCGCGATGAATAAATGTTATTCCGGACTCGTTTGTAATGTCCTTAAAACTTTGTTTCTGAGAAGGTTTTTCTTCCGCACTAACAGCATCGTTATAGTTTAATTCAAGTGTTTGGTCACAACTGATATTTTTGAGTATTTGTTGTTTTTTATCAGGCCAGATAACAGTTAACTCATCTATTGTTGCTATATGGTTCAATCCAAAATGCATTGTGGCAGGAACACTTGACTGATACCCTCTTGTAAGTGTCAGCTCCTGATATTGGGTTATATCCCCGGTTTTCACTTTAACAATACTTCCTATTCCAAATAAATTTGTTCTAGACCCCTTCAAATTGATTTTTATATAATGATGATCTTTACTAACAGTTTTGTTTTCATATATATAAGACACCTCATTTACATTACTGGTAACAAGGTCAAGATCACCATCGTTATCAAAATCGCCATAAGATAAACCATTTGTAAGGGTTGGTTCACTAAACCCCCAGCTATCTGTAATGTTGGTGAATGTGAAATCCCCATTGTTCCTGAACGCATAATTTTTTACCGGAGTGCTGTTGAATAGTTCAGGGCGGTAATCCTTTTTTGGTGAGAGAAACATATTATTTCTGGTATCTAATATATCTCTGTTATTTATGTCTTTCAGTACTCCGTTAGTTACAAACAAATCCTTATTACCATCGTTATCCATATCCATAAACAGACCTCCCCAACTCCAGTCGGTATGTGCAACCCCCGCAAACATGGAAATATTACTATAAACAGGAATGTTATTGAATATGCCATTATTAAGTTGTAAAGAGTTTAGCATGTATTGGTAGTGAAAACCAAAATCAAGGCTTCTGTAAAATGTTCCCCGGCTCATTGGTATTAGGTTTACCATTCTCCGATAATGATCTTCCGGCGTCATATCTATCTGATACATATCAATTAATCCGTCATTATTTATATCGGCAGCGTCAAAACCCATTCCGAAAATGGAGGTTTGCGAGGTTGCCTCTTTTACTATTTCACGAAAAGTGCCGTTACCATTATTCAGATAAAGAAAATCGGGTGGATTGAAATCATTTGATACATATAAATCTTTCCATCCGTCATTATTAAAATCCATTGCAACGACACCTATTGACATTCCAAAATTCCGTACACCGGCTTCGTCTGTCACATCATTAAAGGTGCCATTACCATTATTCCTGTAGAGGTGGCCCGATTCTTCAAAATTTTTCTCGGTCATTTTTTTATGATAAAAATCTGCACCCATACTAACCAGAACAATTGGATAATTGGCAACATATAAATCAAGAAGATCATCATTGTTATAATCAAAAAAAGAGGCCTGAACGGATGAACTCTGATCATTGAGGCCGTAAGCTTTTGCACTCTCAGTAAATGTGTTGTCTTGATTATTAATAAAAAGCAGATTATCTGATGGTTTATATTTGGCTGAAACACATACATATATATCCAGCCAACCATCATTATTCACATCTGCCATCGTTGAACCCGTAAACCATTGATGATTACCTGTAATGCCGGCATTCACTGAAATATCTTCAAACTTCAAATTACCTTTGTTAAGATAGAGCTTATTTGAAACGAGGTTCCCTGTAAAAAATATATCATCCAATCCATCATTATTGATATCGCCTGTGGAAACTCCACCACCCATATACATATATGGGAATATTGTATAATTCAAAGTGTCATTCTCTATCAGTTTATTTGTAAAATTTATACCAGATTGAGATGGAGGTATTTTCTTAAAAGTTTCCTTTGAAAGATTGTTGCATGAAAAAGACATAACCGAAATAAGGACAATGATAAAGGAGCTTCGCATTCAACTTAACTTATTAAATAATTGTTCAATTCAACTTAAGTATTTGCATTCTGTCGTTATTGTTCCCGACTAGGATAGCTTGACCAGTATTATTCAAATTAATCAGGGAAAGTTTTCTGACATCTTTAGGAAGAAAAAAACCTGATAAACTTGCAGGGATTGCTTTAAAACCACCTAAACCATCTCCCTTCAGAAACACACCTGCTCCGCCATCATTTCTTGGTGTTACAATTTCAACATTAAAAAGATTACCGGCAGCTAAAATATCCAGATGTCCGTCTTTATCTACATCTTCAATTATCATATCATTTATTGATGATAATTGAGCTTCATTTGGTAATTTATGTATCTCAAAATTTCCATTCCCGTTATTTTTAAGGTAGCAGCTGGCAAATATATCAACCTGAAGATGCAGGGATTCATTCAGTACTTTTTTCGTGTAAATATCAGATACGGTAGCTTCAGCAAAACTCTTATAAGTAGGAAATTTTCTGTCAATCCATGGATTCTGTTCAATAAAACATGACCGATTTCGAACAGGAAATTGCTCGTTTCCCTGATAATAACTAAGAACAATATCTGAACCCCCATTATTGTTAAAATCTCCTGCATAAATATCAAACGATTTTTCGCTACCTGACTTGTACCTGAAATTTAAACCGAGATTCCCTGCTACAAGATCAATATCGCCATCTTTATCAAAATCAGCACAATTAATACTGAACCACCATCCTCTGGTACCTTCAATTATAGTTTTTTTGAATTTCCCATTGACATTTTTGTATATACATATAGGCATCCATTCACCTGTAATAATCAAATCCATCCATTGATCATTATCGAGATCAATGCATAATGCTGATGTTACCATCCCTGCTTTTATCAGGTCCGGTGCCACACTTAAGGTAGCATCCTCAAATTTTACTGTTCCATTTATTGATGTATTTTCTAAAATATAACTCTTAGGTGAGAATGGATATTGTTTTGGTACATGTCTTCCACCAACAAAAAGATCAAGGTCTCCATCCCTGTCAAAATCCAATGCCTTCACGCATGATCCACTTTCAGTTATTGCCGGTAATGCCTTTTCATCTTTTGTAAAATTACCATTCCCGTCATTTATATATAAGCGATCCTGATACTCTCTTGAATCTTTTGGAAACTCATTTCCCCCGCTTACTATGTATAAATCGATGTCTCCGTCATTATCGGCATCAAAAAATATAGAACCTGTATCTTCATTAATACTATCGTTCTCCCACGTCCCTTTCTGAATCCGGAAACTCCCGTCTTTATTCTGAATAAACAGTCTCCCCTGATTTTTTGAAGCATTCCCGATATAGAAATCTTCAAGTTGATCTTTGTTAACATCACCCACTGTGATACATGGTCCTTCATTTGACATTTTATGAGGTAAAAGCACCTGATCATTATAGTCGTTATAAGTATTCTCCTTGTGAAAAAATTCAAATTGAACCTTATCAGTAATATCTTCAAACATTTTCTCACTTAATGCACCTTGCGAAGCAATTATTTTTGCTTCTGAATATTTTAAAGTCAGTTTTTGATTTGCCTGTAATCTTTTCAGCATCTGTACTTTTCCATCGTTCCATTTTATACTAAGTGAATCTACAAACTCATCATTATTTAAACCAAAATAGAGGATTGGTTCCATTGAAGATTGATAACCTCGTGACAATGTAAGTTCTTGCATCTGCATTCTGCCGTTGGTCCAGATAGTTACAATGGAACCAATGCCCATTCTATTCATAAGTGTTCCTTCAAACCCAATTTTCAGGTAATTCCCTGACTTTTTTTCACGGGCATTATTCTTATAGACAAAGGCCTCATCGTCAATATTGTTAACAATGAGTTCAAGATCACCATCATTATCCAGATCGGCGTATGACACTCCATTTGAAAAGCTAGGTTCAGTTATGCCCCATTCTTTATTATATCTTGAAAATGTAAGATCGGCATTATTTTTAAAGATATAATTGGTAAGCTGTTTGGAGGGCATGTTTTCTATTTGTTTTAGCAATTCAGATGGACTCAGCCCTTTATTGAATGACTCTGCATTATTTATGTTATTAAAATAATCAATATTATTTATATCCCTTCGGGAGCCGTTTGTAATGTATAAATCTTTCCAACCGTCAAGGTCATAATCAGCAAACAATGCTGCCCAGCTCCAGTCTGTTGAAGTTACTCCAGCAATCCATGCCGTATTGCTAAAAAATGGCATTCCTTCTTTATTTAACCCCCTATTAAGTTGAAGTGTGCTATACCTGTACTGATGATGTAAACCTTCCTTCACCATTTCTTCAAAATCTTCCAACTTCATACTTGTCATGTTTTCCTTAGCCCTTTTATTGTCTTCGGGAGCCATGTCTATTTGGATAATATCCAATAGTCCGTCATTATTATAATCGGCAATATCGGCTCCCATCCCATAAAACGATGTTTGCCCTACAACTTCACTTGTTTTATCAGTAAAAGTTCCATCGCCATTGTTAAAGAAAAATAAATCAGGGCTGGTAAAATCGTTTGAGATATAAATATCTTTAAAGCCATCCTGATTCAGATCGCTTACGGTAGCGCTTAATGAAAGGCCAAATGAAAGTAACCCTGATTCAGTTGTTACATTCGAAAAGGAACCATCGCCATTGTTTCTATACAAGTGACCGGAATCATTCATTTTTGCATTCCTCATCATTTGATTATAAAAATATGGTGGTGACTGAAAAATTGTAATCGGATAATTTGCAACGTACAAGTCCATATCACCATCATTATCATAATCAAAGAATGTGCTTTGAGTGCTTTTCCCATTATCATCAATTCCATATTTTCCGGCTTCTTCAACAAAAACAGGAATACCATCATTGTTTATCCCCAGATTAACGAATAAAAGATTTTTGCAATTATTAGTAAGTCCTGATACAGAGACATATATATCTGTTAATCCATCGTTGTTGATATCACAAACTGTTGCTCCGAGCATCCACTGGTTATCTCCGCCTGTGTTCGAAATGTCAGTGACATCTTTAAATTTTAAATTTCCAATATTTAAGTATAGCCTGTTGCTTACCATATTTCCTGTAAAAAAAATGTCGGTTAAGCCATCGTTGTTGAAATCTCCGACTGATACTCCCCCTCCCATATACATATAGGAATAAAGAAAATAATTAAAGGCTTCAGTTTCTGTAAGTGTATTTTGAAATAGGATATTTGTTTTTCCTGCAGGAAGTTTCTGAAACAGGGGAATGTTCAGTGTGGCAGAATCATTAATACATGAGTTTAATAACAAAAACAAAAACAACAATGAAAATACTTTTATGGTCTCTATTTTGAGAATATACACATTCTGTCTCATCATACCCATTGTAGTAAATTATGGGCTGAATTTAATTAAATTAACTTAAATTTAATCAAAAAAAATGGTCCTGTAATTCAGGACCATTTTTCATTTTATCAGTAGAACCTGCTAGTATCCCGGATTCTGATCACCCTGTCCTATATTGACATTCCTGTCAATTTCTGGTTGAGGAATCGGCCAAAGTATATTTTTGGTTGGATTGAAAGCAAGAGCTCTCTGATCGAGTATCGGGAGAGAAGGTTTGACTTCGTTCATAAAAGCTGGAAGTCTGCCCCATCTTACCAGATCGGGGAAACGAACCTGTTCGCCGCATAATTCAATTTTACGTTCATGCTCTAAAGCAACCATGAATTGGGCAAGTGTGCCAACAGGATAGCCTGCAGCATTCATTTCAGCGGAACCATAAATAGGCATGGCTACATCAGCTCTTAACCTTACCTGATTCATATATCCTACAGCAGTTGCAAGGCTACCAGGTTTATTTGCTTCTGCTTCTGCCATCATTAATAATACGTCGGCATACCTGATTACTTTCATGTTAATACCTGAAGCCTGAGCAACTACGGCGCCTTCTGAGGCGTCTTTGTAGTAATTCTGATACTTTCTCCAACCTCTTCTGGTTATTGTTTCCAGAACAACGCCGTTCTCGGTTACAACATCAGGCGCTATGTTAACTACTACAGTACCACCGGGCCCGTATGTATCACCATTCTGATATATACAATATCCCCTTCTGGGGTCATTTTTTACACCGTTATCTGCTAATGTCTCAAACTCTTCCCAGAGGTCTTTTGAAGGATACACATTATACCAGTTTGCAAATCCATACTCCTGGCCCCTGAAAGTGGCTTCGTTTAATCCCTCATCTGTTCTGTCTGAATTCCATCGGGCTGCACTGCCTGCTGCAACGCTGAATTGAACCTCAAAGATCGATTCAACACCATTTTCTTTTGTTTCAATAAAATTATCGAAATAATTTGGCTCAAGAGAATAACCTGTAACATTGGCAAAAGCATCAAGTGCACCCTGATATTTTTTCTGGAATAAACGTACCTTTCCCAATAAAGCCCATGCTGAACCCTTTGTAGCTCTGCCGAGTTGACTCTCTTCAGGTTTAGTCAGTAACATTGCTGCTGCATCTACAAGATCTTTTTCAATTTGTTCATAGATCTTTTCAACCGATGTTCTGGGTAATCCTTTTCCATCAGAAGGAACATCTAGGTATAAAGGCACAGAACCATATTTATCAACTAGCAGGAAATAATACAATCCCCTTAAAAATTTGGCTTCACCAATATATTTGTCTTTCCTTTCTTGCGAAAGTTGAGCATTCGGTATTAAACCAATTGCCTGAGCATTGTTTATCACAAAATTTGCTTTATTAATACCCCTGAAACAAGTTTCCCAAAAACCACCAATAGCTCCATGCTGTGCATCAAATGTGAAATTTAAATACTGACGCTTATCGGATTCTAATTGGGAGTTTCCTGAATTTTCGTGCGACATATTATCATTTCCAAACCAAATATGACGATTGTACAGAGATGCGGTTTGCAAACTCCCGTAAACAGCATTTACAGCAGATTCTACCTGTGATGGTGTTTTAAAATAGGTTTCAGGCGACAATTCGTTTGGATTCACCAGTTCGAGATCTTTCTCTTTACACGAATTGTAAACGACCAAAGCAATTATAATTAGCGCTGGGATAGCTATTTTTTTAAATATTTTCATAATACTTACTATTTATAAATTAAAATGTAATTTGAATACCTGCAATAACAGATTTTGGCTGTGGATAGGTTCCTATATCCACTCCAGTACCAAAGTTAGATGAACCGGCACTGGCATCAATAGCATTACCCTGATTAATTGCCGGGTTTCCTATTTCCGGATCAAGACCGTTGTACTTGGTGAATGTGATCAGGTTTTGAGTGCTGAGATAGACTCTAAGACTAGGTACACTTTTCAATACAGATGACGGAATAGTATATCCTAATGTTAAATTTCTTAACCTCGTAAAATTTCCTTTTTCAATATAACGGGTTGATGCCTGCAAGTTAGTTTCTGCACCAGCAGCTCTTGGAATCGTATTGGAAGGGTTGGTTGCAGTCCATCTATTCAATACACTAACTCCGGCATTAAAGAGCCTTGACATACCTTCCAGGTCATAAATATTGGTATTATAGATATCATTCCCGTACACTCCGGATATGAATAAGTTCAGGTCAAATCCTTTATATGAACCATTTAGATCCAGTCCAAGCGTGATTTTCGGAAATGGATTTCCAATATTGGTTCGGTCATTAGCATCAATTTTACCATCAGGTCCTGTTGGTTTACCATTTGCATCTGCAGGGCCTGCAACATCGACGATGCGGAAATCTCCTGCTTTTGCAAGTGCTTGTGAGCCTCCCATGTATGATGCTACCTCGGCATCAGATTGGAAAATACCGTTAAATTTATAGCCATAAAAATAAAATAGTGGTTGACCAACAGTAACTCTTACAAGACTTTCATTCTCAAATCCATTTCCAGCTATGAATTTGGCCTGACCCAACGATAAAACTTCGTTTTTAAATGTTCCGATATTTAAATTGGATGACCACTGAAAATCTCCTTCAAAATCATTATATCCTAACTGAAACTCGAAACCCCTTGTCTCAACTGAACCTGCATTTTCAGATCTGTTGCCGGAAAATACCCCTAAAGATGGAGAGAGTGGGACAGACATTAGCAAATCATCACTTGTATTAACAAAATATTCTGCTGACAAAGTAAACTGATCCCTTAATAAACCAATATCAACTCCGATGTTTAACATAGATGTTTCCTCCCATTTCAAATCCGGATTCGAAAATCCTGAAGGAGTTGTACCTGGAAAAGCTAAATTATTAAAAGTATAATTCATATTTGATGTTAACGTTGTAGCATACGCATAATTACCTATCTTGTCGTTACCGGCTTTACCCCAGCTACCCCTTACCTTTAAATTACTAACACTTTCCATATTGGCCATAAAGGATTCTTTGTTAAGTCTCCATCCGGCAGCTACTGATGGGAACATAGCCCACCTGTTATTTGCACCAAAGCGTGAAGAGGCATCCCTTCGTAATGATAATGCTAAAAGATATTTCTCACTATAGTTATAATTTAATCTTCCCAGATATCCGATTCTTCTGTATTCCGTGGTAGATGAACTAAGATTCGATTGAGTATTTATCAACTGTTCGATCTCCCTCGAAATAGGATTTTGACTTGATGCATTTAGAAGATTCTGGTTTATACTGCTTGATTCAGCAAGCAGTAAAACCTCAAAATTATGGTTGTCTGCAAAAGTTTTTACGTAATTTAAGGTATTGGTAAAAATAAACGACTGATAACCAGTCAGATATTTCGCTGTTGACGTACTTGCTGAAGAATGAGTGGAAGCCCCCAGATTATCATCGTTATATGAAGGACGGAACGCAGTATTATTTATATTTAGATTTTCCAATCCAAGGACAGTTTTGAATTTCAATCCATCAATAATTTCATATTCTCCATAAATATTACCTAAAATTGAAGTTGTGGCAACATTAAGAGAGTTTAATTCCATAATCCTTACAGGATTTTCAGAATCCTGTCCGTCAACAGCAGAAGTTGGACCCTGATATCCGCCAAGGTTGTCCGGATTGTAAACAGGAAGATATGGGGCCATTTTAATGGCATGTTCAATGATTGATCGACCTCCGCCTAATTCCGGCTTCTGGTTGCCGAAAGACAAAGCTATATTTTCACCAATCTTAAATTTCCCTTTAGTGAAATCACTATTAGCTCTGAAATTGAATCTTTCATAACCTGTATTAATGATAATACCATCTTGTTGTAAGTATCCTGCTGAAATTCGGTATGTTGAATTCTCACCACCACCGGATAATCCAAGGTTGTAGTTTTGCATCATCCCGTTTTGGAATATCTTATCCTGCCATTCAGTCTCGGCCCCGGCAAGTCTACCCGCATAGACAGGATTGGTCATTACCGGCGGTGCTGCAAATGCTCCACTTGTTGCATATTGTTGATACTGAGCCGAATTCATTACATCAAATCTCTTATCTGTCCACTGATTACCACCGTAGGCATCAAGAGTAATATTAACTTTACCGGCAACTCCTTTCTTTGTAGTTACCATGATTACACCATTCGAACCCTGTGAACCATAAATAGCTACCGTTGAAGCATCTTTTAACACTTGTATTGACTCAATATCTGAGGGATTTAAATTATTTATTGATGTGGCAATAACTCCATCTACCACATAAAGAGGATCATTATTGTTGACAGTACTTATACCTCTGATTCTCATGGTCGGTGAATTTCCAGGTGCGCCACTGTTAATTACGGTCAAGCCGGCTGCCCGTCCCTGTAAGGCTTGTCCCACAGTACCTGTCGGAATTTGTGTAAGTGCTTCTGAGTTCACTGATGCTATAGCGCCGGTTACTTCAAGTTTTCTTTGGGTGCCGTAACCAACAACTACAACTTCGCTGAGGAAAGTAGATTCAGTTTCAAGAGTAACGTTGATAACAGAACTTGTTCCGATAGTAACTTCCATCGGAGTGTAACCAATAAAACTTACAACAAGCGTACCTCCGGTCGATGGCACTGAAAGAGAAAAATTCCCCTTAATATCAGTAATTGCCCCGATAGTGGTTCCTTTAACAACAACATTTGCACCAACAACTGGTTGTCGATCTTCATTAATTACAGTTCCGGTCACAGTCCTTTGTGCATATGCACCAGCGGTTCCTGCAACAAAGAATAGTAGCAACAGGCATACTCTAAGTAATTCTTTCATACATTAAATAGATTAGTAAGGGTTAGTTAAATATAATTGAAAATAAATAGTATTTTAATTCACATGTCTTACAGCAGCGGTAAATATAAAAAAGTTTTGTTAATAAAATAACACTATGTTTTAAGTTTTATTAACAAATCGTAATGAAGACCATAATTTATAATAAATCTAATTAATGATTTCTTTCTTATTGAATAGATACCCCGGTAGATTTATAGTTGTTTCAGGATACACAACATGCTAATTTACTGATATTCATGATTTATCTGTTAGGTGATTAGTTTATTTTACTACTTTCTGAAATACAGAACATCAATGTTGAAAATACCAAATAATGTCGAATTGTATATTTAATTTAGAATTCTTGTTGCCTTATAATCATATTTATTTCCCCAATGATGAAACAAGAATCATTTTCATTATAAAAGATTAGTATGAATAGTAGTAAGGGACATTAAACCTTGAAATCACTTAAAAGTTTTCCGACATGAGTTATTATTCCACCGGGTGTTGATATTATTCCGGCTTTTTTAATAAAAACTCATTTTTTCTTTTCCCATTTGATATAATTTTAACCGGAATTTAGTATTAAATAATCTCATTTGAAAAGGATCAGGCTCAGAAAGGAATACAGGCTTAAAGTTTGGTTATTCATCTTTTTTACTTTCTTGTTATGTTATTTCATAATCCCGCGATCGAACAGATCAATGGTTGTTTCTTTCTTTAGTAAGAAATGCAGGAATTATCAGCAGGTTTACAGCAGAAAACTCAATGACAGAATTCCTGACTATTCAGCCCGGGCTAAACTAACTGGTATCGAGGTATGTGCCAATGCAAACGATATTGGCAAGAGGATTTCATCGCGGGAATTATTCAGGGTAAAAGGAGGAAGAAGGTATTTAATTGAAGAAATGTCATTTAGCTATCCTTATCTTACAAAAGACAGCAAGAAGCTCCTTGATGAAATAGGCAGGAGATTTAAAGCAAAGGTTGATAAGGATGGTTTAAAAGGGTCTAAGTTTATCATTACATCAATGACACGTACGTCTGAAAAAGTAAAGGGATTGGGAAAAAATAACATTAATGTTTCAGATAATAGTCCTCATTTGAATGGAAATGCATTTGATATATCATATGCAAGATTTTCATTCAGAAAGCTTTATGTAACCGAATGTGATAAATGGTATCTGAAGGAAGCATTGGCAGAGGTCATCTGGCAATTAAGAACAGAAAAGAAGCTATGGGCCACTTATGAAAGAAAACAGGGATGTTTCCATATAGTATCGAGGTAATTTTGCCAGGAAGTTAAGCAGGAAAGGAAATATAATTACATTTGGATATTCCGGTTTATGAATGACCTATGCAATTACTAATTTTTGCAGTAGTTAGGTTGTATTTGAAGGAAAAAGTATCGGACCAAAAAGGTTTATTTTGCTCTAATAATTAATAAACACAAGATTATTAAAATGAACTACGTATTATATAAAAAAACTGGACGGATCACTCTCGAAGGTGCCAGAACTTTAGCTGACGCTGCCAGGGCTGCAGCACAAAAAAGGGGTTTGCCGGGAGCTGTCGCTATTGTTGATGATGGGGGCAACCTGGTTTATCTGGAACGTTGGGATGACACAATGCCGGCTTCAGCAAAGATTGCTATCGATAAGGCAGCAACTGCAGTTGGATTTGGCCGTCCAACCATCAAGATCGAAGAAGCTATTCTTAAAGGGAGAACGCCTATGTTAAGCCTTTCAAATACAGTTGATTATGCTCCTTTAATGGGCGGTTATCCTGTAATTATTGATGGGATAATTGTAGGAGGCATTGCTATAGCCGGGGCATTGACAGGTGAAAATGACGAAATCATTGCGGTGGAGGCTTTGAAAGTACTTGAAGTAAATTGATTAAGGTCCCTGAGGGAACATGTGACTGGAATGAATATATCAAAAAAAAATGGCTGTTGTTAATAAAATAACAATACTCTATTATGATAAAAAATAATTTGTATGAAAATTTCGACTCTGTTTTTTTTGATCTTTTTGCTGATTATTACGACCAGAATAACGGCTAAGGAATATCATGTAGCAATAAATGGAAGTGGTTCCGGTGATGGCTCATATACATTGCCATTTAAAACCATCATGCAAGCAGTGAAAGTGGCCTTTCCAGGCGATACAATTACAGTTCACGCAGGAACTTACAGGGAATGGGTTAATCCGTTGCGTGGCGGTGAAAGTGATTCAAAAAGAATAGTTTACAGAGCAGCAACTGGTGAAAAAGTTGAAATCAAAGGATCGGAAATTGTTAAAGGCTGGATTAAAGAGAAGGAGGGTGTATGGAAAGTTGTTATTCCAAACTCATTTTTTGGCAGCTACAATCCATACCGTGATTCGATCAATGGCGATTGGTTCTACCGGATGGGACGAGTTCATCATACCGGGGAAGTCTTTTTAAATGGCAGGTCCTTTTATGAGAAAGAAACTAAAGGGAAAGTATTAAAGTCAAATCTCACCAAAGAGAAGAATCCTCACGATTCAACCTACACCTGGTATTGTGAAAGCAATGCTGACAATACAACTATATGGGCCAATTTTCAACAGTTCAACCCAAACAGGGAATTGGTGGAAATCTCTGCACGACGAACCTGTTTTTATCCTGAGAAGCCCGGGATCAATTACATTACAATCAATGGATTTCATATAAGTCAGGCTGCTACTCAATGGGCAGCTCCAACTGCAGAGCAGGTTGGCATGGTAGCTACTCATTGGAACAAGGGGTGGATTATCGAAAATAATGTTATCAGCGACTCAAAATGCAACGGTATAACTTTAGGCAAAGAGCGCGGTACAGGGCATAACGTATGGTCAGCGGATGCAGGTAATGTTAATAATGATGGTAACATTCATTATATTGAAGTAACCTTTAGAGTGCTGAGAAACGGTTGGAATAAGGAAAATACCGGTTCGCATATTGTAAGAGGAAACGAGATTTTCAATTGTGAACAAACAGGTATTTGCGGAAGCATGGGGGCAGCTTTCAGTATAATTGAAAATAATCATATCCATAATATATGGACGAAAAGGCAATTCAGCGGGGCTGAAATAGCAGGAATCAAATTCCACGCAGCAATTGATGCTGCAATAAGCAAAAATCGCATTCATAAATGCGGAAGGGGTCTGTGGCTGGACTGGATGTCACAGGGGGTAAGGGTTTCGCGAAATCTTTTTTACAGTAATGACATGGAGGACCTCTTTATGGAAGTAAACCATGGGCCGCTTATTGTTGACAACAATATCTTCCTGTCCCCAAAAGCTATAAGAAATCAGTCGGAGGGCAATGCCTTTTTAAATAATCTTATTGCAGGGGGAATCTATATGTGGCCGGACCCAAATCGATTTACACCATATTTTTTGCCTCATTCAACTGATATTGCTGGACTTACAACAATCTTTTCAGGTGATGACAGACTCTACAATAATATTTTTATTGGTAATGGTGAAATCGTCCAGCCAGACAACAGGTACCAGTATGGGCTTGCAGGTTATTCAAAAGCCAGACTGCCGGTATGGATCAGCAATAACATTTATTATAACGGAGCAAAACCATACGGAAAAGAAGCAGATTTTACCGAATCATTATATAATCCAGGTTTCAGACTGGTAGAAGAAGGCGAAAATGGTTTCCTGCATTTTACATTTGACGAAGCTTACTATAAGCAAAAAGGAGTAGATATTACGACAAAATTTTTAGGCAAAGCAAAAATACCAAAAGGCGGATTTGAGAATCCGGATGGCTCTCCTCTTAAATTTATGGACTATTCTGGAAACTCACGATCAGAAGGAAACATAACAGCGGGTCCGTTTTCAGATCTGAAACCCGGTAAGGCAGTGCTGAAAGTATGGTAAAGAGCTATTATTGAATGTTTTCAAATATAAATTATATGGAAATGATTAAACGTAAATTGGGATTATTTGTATTAATTTCTTTAACAGGTATGGCTTTAATGGGTCAATCTGAAAAAGGATGGCAGGCTCCTGTCGGAACAATCGAAAAACTGACAAGAGAAAAGCCTGATGTCAACTACTACGAAGAAAAAGTTCCGGCCTATACTTTGCCTGATCTGCTCACAAGCTCTAAAGGAATAAAAATATCAGGATCAACACAATGGGAAAGTTTACGACGCCCTGAGATTCTTGAACTGTTCAGGGAAAATGTATATGGCAGAGTACCGGAAACTTTCTATAATCAAACCTTCAAAGTTGTAAAACAGGATAAGAATGCAATGGGTGGCGCGGCTACACTTAAACAAGTGGATATTACAATCAGCAGCGGAGGGAATTCACTTGTAATTCATTTGATTCTTTTCACACCTAACAATATAAGCAAACCTGTTCCAACATTCCTTCTGATTAACAACAGGGGGCTTGCGGTAATGGATTCTGAGAGAATCAAAAAAAATGAGTTCTGGCCTGCAGAAGAGGCTATAGCAAGAGGTTATGGAATGGCTGTTTTCAACAATGCGGATGTTGATCCGGATAATTTTGACGAATTCAAAAATGGCATTCACGCACTGCTTGATAAAGGTCCACGTACAGGTGATTCATGGGCTACAATTTCAGCATGGGCATGGGGTTCAAGTCGTTGCCTGGATTATCTGGTTACCGATAAAGAAGTCGATGGGAAAAAAGTAGCTGTAGTTGGTCATTCACGAGGGGGCAAAACCGCATTATGGGCAAGTGCTGTAGATACCCGCTTTGCCATGGTCATTTCGAGTTGCTCGGGTAACGTTGGATCTTCAATTGCCAGAAGGCATTACGGAGAAACCTTTGTAATGATTAATAAAGCCTTTCCGCACTGGTTCTGCCTGAATCTGCGAAAGTTTAGCGAAAATGAGAATGCCCTGCCAGTTGACATGCATGGACTTTTAGCACTAACAGCTCCAAGACCTGTGTATCTTTCCTGCGCAAATGAAGATCTTTGGGCTGATCCCCGGGGTTCATATCTCGCTCTCTATAATTCAGTTCCTGCTTTCAGGCTGTATGACAAAAACACCAATATGCCTGAAACGATGCCTCCCCTTAACGGTAAGATCATAAATGGGAAATTAGGCTTTCATATAAGAGAAGGTGGTCATAACATGTTGCTGGAAGACTGGAATAATTATATGGATTTTGCTGATATAGTCTTGAAATAATATGAATTTTTGTTTGGTTTGCCAAAATTTGCCGTATGAATTCCAAAGATAGATTCCTTAATGCGTTTTCCCGAAAGAATACCGATCGGTTGCCGGTTACAACACATCATGTAATGCCTTCTTTTCTAAATAATTACATGCATGGTTCTTCCGATCAGGATTTTTTTGATTATTTCGGACTGGATCCGGTAAAATGGATTATTGCACATACATTTGATGCTTCCAAAGGTGAATATTTTGATCCCACACAAGATGAGCCGGGATTTTTGGAAGCAAGGAGAATATCTTCAGACAACTGGAGGTTCAGCAATGAAGTAATAAATGGTAATGATTATCCGACAAATCGTTTGAGTATTATAACACCGGATAAAACGTTATCAATGGTACTTCAGACAAACGAGCATACATCGTGGATTCGCGAACATGTAATTAAGGAAAAATCTGATATAGATATACTTGCCAGATACATGCCCTCCCCAAAATGTGACATTGAAGTAATTAATAAAGCAGCAGATGAATTTGGCGACAGGGGTCTGATCAGGGGCCATATTCCATGTTTCGACGGGTTTGGTCAACCCGGATGCTGGCAGGATGCTGCCTGTATGTTCGGGATACAGAATCTTATAATGGAGACCTTTATGGATCCGGAGTGGGTTCATACGTTTCTGGGTCTGCTCCAGGCCAGGAAGATGGGATTTATTAAATCGTTGAAAGGTGCAAAATACGATATCATTGAACTTGGAGGAGGAGATGCATCAACTACAGTTATTTCTCCTGAAATATTTAATGAATTTGTTGCACCGTATGATGCTCCTCTGATTAAAGCGGCACATGAAGCCGGACAAAAAATTGTATACCATACATGCGGTGGGATGATGCCGATTCTTGAAGACATTGCAGCAATGAATCCTGATGCTATGGAAACATTTACTCCTGTTGGTATGAGCGGAGACACAAGGCTTTCAGAAGCCAAGCACCGTATTGGCGACAAGGTTTGCATGATAGGGGGATTCGATCAGTTTCATTTCTTTACTGGATGTACAGAAAAAGAAACCAGAGATGAAGTCAGAAGATGTTTTGAGGAAGCAGGTGAGGGTGGTGGATTTATTTTATGTCCTTCAGACCATTTTTTTGAAGCCGACCTGAACCTTATAAAGGCATTTGCTGATGAAGCAAAGGAATGTAAATACTAATATCGCATTTTCTAACTCGTTGTTTTTCTTGATTCTGACATGACCAGAAGATTTCTTACCGGTGTATTAACTGTGATTTCACATCCGGCTGAAAGAATAAACTTTTTACCTTTTTCAACCCCGATTGTTTCACTGCATACCTTTAATAATTCTTCGCCTGAAGAATTTTGAATAAAAACTGGATTTATATTTCCTGAACGGACGACATCTTTGCCTAATAATTCTGAACATACCTTCTGATCGACCAGGTAATCAGGGTCAAAAATATCAGGCTTTAATTTAGCAATTTGTTTAAGCAGATGAGTTGTATTTCCGCATATGTGAAGTTTTACCTTAGCTCCCCTGGATCTGATGTACTGGATTAATTCCTTATGACGGTTTTTTACAAAACGGGAGTATGTATCTTCATCAATCTGTGAGCAGATTGCATCCCCAATTCCAATCAGATCGCATCCGGCATCGATCTGCGCTTTTGCAAAATCTTTCGCTACTATCATGCATTTATCCATGAGTCTGTTGCAAAAGTCCTCATCAATCATGAGCATAAGAAGCATTTCGCTGACTCCGGCCAGATCACATGCTTCTGCCAGCGGACCTTCAATCCAGCCCATAACCGGTACAGTGCTTTTCAATCTTTGTTGAAAGTAGGCAACACCATTAATTCTGTCAAGCGTCCTTGCATTATTGTAAACATCCGGAACAGGCATTTTCATTACGTCTTCAATAGTTGTAACAATATGCTTTCGACAGATTGGAACTCCTTCAGGGATGAACTCAATCGGGGCTCCGAATGCAGCAGTTTCACGATAAGGGTCAGAAATCAGACTGACCATGTCCATATCGAAGAAGTCCATGCATTTAATATTGCTCTCAACCAGTACTTTGTGATCAGATGCAAATTCACCGTAAGTATTCCCATTGAAGCGAGCCGCAAAATGCATTAAGAGTGGATAAAACAGTATCTCATCTTCCGGCAGAGTGCCATTTAATAAGGCCTCGAATTTTTGATTTTTATTCATTACAGATTGTTCAATTTCATAATTGAAGTTACTGAAAATAAACTTAACCAGGAAGTGTTTAATTCCAATTACCAATGAATATCAAATATCTTTTAATTTGCAGGATTTGGATACAAGAAGTAAATTTATAATAATTGTAAACAACCTAAAAATGTCAACCTACACCCAATTTCTTTATCAATTTGTTTTCGGAACCAAAAACTACGCTCCTTTTCTGTCTAAAGAAAATGAGGATTTATTATTCTCCTATATTGCCGGTATCCTTAAAGCCAAATTATGTCATTCATATATTGTTGGAGGAGCGAGCAATCATATTCATATTATTACACATCTTCATCCTTCACTGGCTCCTGCAAATGTGATTAAGGATATAAAGATTGCCAGCCATAAGATGATATTACAGAATAGAATATTGTTTTCTCACTTTACGGGGTGGCAGGTAGGATATGGTGGATTTACATATCATATTTCTTCAAAATCGAATCTTATTGATTATGTTAAAAACCAGAGAGAACATCATAAGATAAATTCATTTAAAGACGAATTACATAAGCTATTAAATGAGCATTCTCTGGATTATAACGATGAATACCTAATTACCTAGATCTTCAACACCCTCAGGGGTTGAAAACTTACTATTGTCATTACCCCGGATGAAACCGGGGCTATTGGATTTTCAGCCCTCCGGGCTGGCGATACGTATCTATAAACCACCTTATTCCATATTCCAGAAGTGATTTCATGGGCTGGGTTTTACGCTGGCAGACATGTACCTGCATATCAAATCATTCCAGGTTTCTGTAAGGTTATAGCGTTGTTTATATACTCAACGACGCCGGAGGCGTCAAATCCCAATAGCCACAGTCACATCTGTGGGTTGGTGGATTCTGATTTTCAACACAGGAGGTGTTGAATTCCAATTAGTCAGAACATTTAGTATTCTACAACAACTTCAGTTTGTAACTTATTTATGGATCAATTTATTCCACAACTAATTTGTTTCATAATGGAAAATGAATATAAAGGTTAGATTTTAAACAGGTAATGGCTGCAATTAGCAGCCATTACCTGTGATATAATACTAATACGTCAGGAAATATTCTACCTGTAATTGTATAACTGATTAAAGAGGAATTTATAAGTTCCCTGAGTTTGGGCACGGAAGGTTATCTCGGGTCCGAATGCGGATAATTTACCTGAACCTACAGTGGCAGTAAAGGCGGCAACACCATCCTGTAAATATTCCTGTCCCCAGGCCCAGCCGCTACGAAGTGTTTTATCCGAAGCGAACCATGCAAGAGGTATCAATTCACCTTTTGAAACAGCATCAGAAGAAAGTTTGAACACCGGACTGTTATCAAAAAATACATCCGCATCTGCTGCCATACCCCAGCTTGCCGGGTTGGTTGAATTAACACTGACATGCATAATACTTCCGGGAATAAAATACTTTGTCATTGGAAGTTGTTGTGCTTTCCCATTAATGATTTCTGTAAGAGCATTTCTTACAGGTAAGTTGAGATGATATGCAAGGTTAGTACTCGAACCAATGGTAATTACGTTCCCACCTGCCTCCATGAATTTCTTTAATTCAGGTATTGATTTATCTGCTGAAATTCTGCCAAGCTGCTGCCGGTATTCTGCAGGGATTTCCTCTTCTTTTGGTGAGTTATCTCTTAATGGATATTGTCCTCCCTGTGATAATGAAGGAATAGCGCCACTCACAAATATTATGACATCGTATTTCTCACGCAGTTTTCCACCATCTATCTCCTTAGCGTATACAAGACTAAAAGGAAACTTATTCTGCTCAAGGATCCACCTTAGCCAACCCGACGACATTGATCCTCCATACTGGTCCCAGAGTGCAATCCGGCCTGATGATAGTTTTTCAATCCCGGCAGGCTGCTTTGCAACTGAAATAATGTTCAGACCCAGGTCATTGGCCGATTTGCTAAGAATAGCATCAGCCTTGCCTTTTGCAGGCACAAAGAATGAACCTTGTTTCACAGAACCTGTTTGTTTTGTGATCCGGTAAATATCAACTCCTGATTTTAACAGGTCGTTTACTGCAGTAAATGAGTTGTTAGATTGACAATCAAGTATATATCCGGCAGCAGAAGAGGTCTTGTTGAACTTGCCTTCAGCCTTTTGAATTTCACCGTATGCAATTGCTTTAAACGGGCCACTGAAACCATTCAGTATTCTGTCAAAATTGAAACCCATTGAATAGGCAGGAGTCCATCCGGCAATATCATAAGGTCTTACAGGTGGGCCACCCGGATATTGAAAATCATTTGGATGATCCTGTGGATCAAACATATCCATAACATGCGGACGGAATGCCTGGTTAGTCATTACAATGAAGGAGCCTGAAGGGTACTTCTTTCCTTCAACTGTAAAATCAGTTGTTGCTTTATGAACCTTAATTCCGGATTGTATGAGAGCGTTAATAAATGTAACTGCGGTTGGAAAATCGGATTGATCAGAAGGTACAATAAATCCGCGCGGATCGCGAAGAGATGAATCCCGGAATACTGTGTCGAAATATTTCAAAGGCATGTCATTGCCTCTGCCACGGTCAGATTCTCCTGCTGATTCATTATTTTTGTTGTCGGAATCTTTTTTGTAAGCAATGTTTATAGCCTCAATTCTTTTTGGGGAAAGAGTCCAGTAGTCTTTGTTTCCCGCTTCAATGGAATTTTTCCCCATACTGAAAATATTGAAAAGAAGATGCTCTCGGTTACGCGCAGCATAATCAAGAATAGCATAATTCAATGAAACAGAATATTCAATCGACTGACTGAATAACCACTTCTGGGGTATAACCGGGTTTGGTGTAGAACCGCTTGGAATAAGTCGTGATGGAACAAGGGGAACAGTTGATGGTGTTGGATTTCCAATGATTTCAGTAAGTAAACCTATCACATTATGGAAATATGAGGTTGTTCTCAGTCCGCCATTATACCATGTTGAGAAAGATGCACCGTTTCGTGCGGTAAATCCTGTCTTCCCCTCCACATTGAGTCTGTTAATCATAGCTGCACCCAGTGCATCGATACTTGTAATAGTAAGCGGGTTTATAAGGTAGTTAAACGGATCACGGTATGGAGGGCCGGCAACTACAGAACCTGCAGGCCCCGATTGATGATGATTATAAAGTATCTGCGGCATCCATTCTATATATAATTGTCTACTCATATTCCTTGTTTCCACCATGTTCATCATGAAAAAGTCCCTATTGTTATCGTGACCAACATATTTCTGGTAAAGTCGCGGTATCTGGGAATAGGATCTTTTCAAGGTATCCTCATTTTGCATATACCAGTTCGAAACAAGCTCTTGTCCGTCGGGATTTGCATGTACAAACAGAATTATCACTTCATCAAGTATACGCAGTGTCTCCGGATCGTTCTTACTTACAAATCTCCATATTGATTCAATCAGCTGATGTGTTCCGACTGTTTCAGTGGCATGAAGTCCTCCGTCGATCCAGACAATCGCCTTGCCTTCAGTAGCAAGCTTGTGAGCTTCTGCATCTGTAATATCCTCAGCATGTGCCAGTTTCATAGAGGTCTCTTTATACTTGTCCAGATTTTTTAAGTTTTCAGGCGAGGAAACTATCATCATATACTGATTCCGGCCTTCTTCGGTAACACCTATATTAACAAGTTTGACGCGATCAGAGCCGGCGGCTATTTTGTTGAAATACTCTTCAGTCTGCGTATAATTGGCAAGTTTGTAATTATCGCCGATGTTAAATCCAAAATGTTCCTTTGGTGACTGTAAAGTCTGGGCTGATGTAAAAGTTAAGCTGCTTAGCAGAAAAGCGAAAATAATGCACGTTTTTTGAATCATATCAGTTTGGTTTTTAATAGGGTAGGTGGCATAAGCTTTTAGTACGGAAGAGAAGTATTTGCCACATGAAATCGGGATATAAGAATTGAATTTTGAATAATGGTCATTTTTTAGTAAATAAAGTACTTTTCAATTAACATATAAAATTATTCAGCATTTTTTTGTAAGTATATGGCCAAACGCATAGGATCTGTTTCAGATTGATAAATCAAAATTCATTTATTGTCTTGTAAAATAGTTATAATCGAATATATTTACTGTTTAATACCTAATAACTAACCCATTTATGACCACACAAACAAATTCAGCTTATTTATCATTTATATGCCTCATCGCCACCATGGGGGGCCTGATGTTTGGCTTTGATATTTCAATAATTTCAGGAGCAGTCCCTTTTATCCAGCCTTATTTTGGCTGGAGTGAGTTACAACTTGGATGGGGTGTAAGCTCACTACTTGTTGGTGCAGTTATCGGTGCTTTCGGTTCAGGGGCTTTCACTGACAAATACGGACGCAAAAAGATACTGATTGTTGTAGCCCTGTTTTTTGCATTATCCTGCGCTGCCACAGCTATAGCAACGACTTCAATAGCATTTATAACAGCACGTCTATTTGGCGGACTGGCTGTTGGTGCAGCTTCGGTACTTTCTCCGATGTACGTTGCAGAGGTTTCGCCGGCCCGGAACCGTGGAAAAATGGTTGCCATTTACCAGCTTACTATTGTAATTGGCATACTTATTTCATATACAATTAATTACATGCTTCATGATGTTGTGAATAACTGGAGATGGATGTTTGCAACAGGTATCATACCTTCGGTTCTGTTTTTTGTTGGATTATTTTTTATACCTGAAAGTCCACGCTGGCTTTACAAAGCCGGAAGGAAAGAAGAGTCTCTGAAAGTTCTTACCAGAATTGGCGGTGCTGAACTTGCCGGAAAGGAGATACTGGAAATAGCTGAATCTTTCAGTGGTTCTGATGCTACCTTAAGACTGGCAGAGCTATTCAAACCATCGTCCCGGAAAGTTATGCTGGTTGGATTTTTCCTGGCTGTCTTTGTTCAGATCAGTGGTGTAAATACTGTAGTTGACTATGCGCCTAAAATCCTGATGTCGGTGGGCGTAGAAATAAAAAATGCGCTTCTTCAGACATCATTAATAGGTCTGATAAACGGGTTATTCACTTTTGTGGCGATTTTTCTGATTGATAAAGTTGGAAGAAGGAAACTTTACCTTGTTGGTTCTGCCGGAATGACCGTAACACTGGTGTTATTGTCTGTCTCGTATGCTTTTAAAATGGATGGCGTTTTTACATTAATTTGCATAATGGCATTTATGGCTTTTTTTGCAGCCTGTATAGGTCCTGTATTCTGGACTCTCGTTTCAGAAATATTTCCAAACAGAATCCGTGGTAAAGCTCTCGCATTTGCCTCCTTCACACAATGGGTTTTCAATTTCATTGTTGTTTTACTATTCCCTCATTTTCTTAAAACTGCGGGAGGAGCAGCTACTTTCCTCTTTCTGGCTGCAATGGCAGGCCTTCAGTGGTGGTTTACATGGAAAAATGTGCCTGAAACAAAAGGAAAATCACTTGAAGAAATCGAGCAGCACTGGACAAGAGAGTACAAAGCTTCTAAAATGTAGTCCGAATCATCATACAATGCTTGGTTTGATGAACTTTTATATAATATTGTAATCATTAATTATTTCACTTTATAATTTTATGATTTGAAAAAGACATCAATTGGGTGAGAAATAGTATTATATATTTTATTATTATATATGAGTATCGGCATTTAATAATAAACGAACATTGATTTTGACTTTGTCGAGCTCCTTCACTTCGTTTCGTCGGTTCTTCGTTTACCCCGACCCCATGGGGAGCGAAGAACCGAGTCCAGTTTGCTGGCGAGCTCGGCGCAGCCAAAATCAATTTACTCCCCTTGGGGCTGGAGTAAATAAATTGATTTTCAAGCATTTTGTCCAGATAGTCATTTTATTTTAAACAATTAACAATCAATCATATGCCAATAAATATCATTTCAATATCCCAGAAAGAAGCTTCAAAAATTGTAGCAGCCATAGTTGAAAAAGCATCTGCTGATGGAGGCGATCCAATTGCTGTCGCAGTAGTAAACTTTGCTGGCCGGCTTGTTGCTTTTGCAGCTATGGATAATTTAATGCCGGTGAGCGTGAAGCTGGCACAGAATAAAGCTTATTCTGCAGTTATGGGCAAATGTGATACTACAGCCTGGGGATTAAAAAAGAAGAATTCTGAATTGGTTGATTTTGATACCCGAAACTTTACCGATGAAAATTTTACCGGCTTTACAGGTGGTGTGCTGATCACGGTTGATAATCAGATAATCGGGGGTGTTGCAGTAAGCGGAAGAAAAGGTAAAATGGACAAGGAGGATGTTCAGATGCAAGATAAGGAGCTGGCTGAATTCGGACGGTCTTTTCTTTGATTGACCTCGGAATTTGTATATGTGTATTTAAATCATAATGAATTTGCAAAGATTTACTGCATTTTTGAGCAGATGGTTATTTCTGTAAAACAAAAGAGTAATATAGTGCAACCTGCAATATCTGATTAATCGTAAATTTCATCCGGTTGAAATCAAAGAAATCAACCAGTGAAACTCAAATAATTATCGATAAAAATCGCAAGGATGAAAAAAAAAATAAATCTACCAAAAGTTACTTCAGAGAGCCTTACACGTCGTTCTTTTATGACACTCGCCGGAGTTGGAACAGCTGCTGTGTTTATCCCTTCATATTGGCTTTCGGGATGTTCTAAGGACGTAAAGAAAATTCCTACAGTAACCGGTGAAATCACACCTGAACAAATGGGTATTACGAGTGCACATGAGCATATTCAGATACAGACTGATGCATCACAACGTTCGAAAAGCGTGGCTTTTGCCATCAACGACCTTAAAAGAGCTAAAGAACTTGGACTTCAAACAATTGTAGATGTAACTCCAACGCGTGATATAAGTGGTTTAAAAGAGGTTTCTATTGCAACTGGAGTTAATGTAATATGCTGTACTGGATTTTATGTACTTAATGACGAACAACAGTCCTTCAGTGTTGAAGATTTTGAAAATCACATGATTGATGAGATTGAGAATGGAATACAGGGCTCAGGGGTTCATCCCGGAATTATCAAGGTGGCAACCAGGGTGCTGCCTTTTACCGAGGGCGAAAAAAATGTTCTGATTGCAGCAGGACATATTCAAAAACGATTTAACCTTCCAATATGCACACATGCAGTAACCGGATGTGCTGAACAACAACAAATACTGGAAGCGGCAGGAGCTGATCTGAATCATTGTTATTTCTCCCACGTTGAAGCAACTTTCGGATGGAGTGGACGAAATGTTGAGCAGGAAATCGAATATTTAACCAAAGTAGTCGAAAAAGGAAGTACTCTGAGTTTCAATAACTTCGGGAACTGGAACCATACCAAACCTGAAGATCTGGCCTTGATCATAAATGAATTGACGAAACGTGGTTTTGATGACCGGATGGTTGCAACCATGGATCTTACCTGGTCGTTCGAGGGTGAAAATCTAAAAATCCTCTGGAGCGACACGAATGAAGGTGGCGAAGACCGCACATATTCATACCTGTTAAGAAAAGCTGTTCCCTGGATGAAAGAGAACGGTGTACCTGAACAGTCGGTTAATAAATTCATTAAAGATAATCCAAGACGCATATTTTCAATGTAAGATCATCAATGTCATGAGAAAAATCAAAAGCAGGATCAGTATCTTAAAACTCTTCATTCTTTTATCCTTCCCTTTTGTAACATCAGGAAATCTTTCCGGACAAACACTTTTAAAAAAACAAGTTCCTCAGTTAGGAGCCGAAGTATGGCTTGAGTCTCATTACACTGCCTCATACATCGATAGCTTGTTTAAGATGCTTGCCGACCATAATATGCCGGTAGCCAGGATATGGATCAGTGCAAATGAAATAACGGACAATGTATTTGCTTCAGCTGAAAAATACGGTGTAAAGATACAGGCAACTCTTTCTGTGCCCGAACGCCCGAACAGCGAGGAAGATCTTGCGAAGCATGCTGAAAACATAAAACGGATAGTAAGTCGATATAAAAACAGTCCGGCGCTTGAAACCTGGTGGCTGATGAATGAACCGGGGAACGGACCATCTTCCTCGCCTCTGGCCATGAAGCTTTTCAGAGAGTGGCTGGCAAAAAAATATGGAGACATTAAAACATTCAATACCACCTGGAGACGAAGTTACACATCATATGAGGAGGTTCAGTATAACGAAGCTTGGGCAAGCGCCTCCAATCTATCAAGTACCGTTGAATATCTCGACTGGTTTCAGTTCTCGGCTTACAGGCTGACATGGATATTGCAATGGATTGCAAATGAGGTAAGTAAAGATGATAAACTTCATCAGTTTCATACAAACCCTCATGGTATTTTTAGCAATCTTCCGCAATATGAATTTCCTGAGTGGCGTACCTTTTTAACATCTCTGGGAGCATCAATACACCCATCATGGCATTTCACACTGTTGAAGCGTGATCAATATGCTATGGGGATAGCGGCAACCTGCGATATAATAAAAGGCGGGTCTGAACCGGATCCTTTCTGGGTATCAGAACTTCAATCAGGAAATAATGTATGGAGCGGAAATAAACCATTGGGCCCCGAATCGGAAGATATTGCCCAATGGACCTGGACAAGCATAGGTTGCGGAGCGGAGAAAGTCGTTTACTGGCTCCTTAATAATCGTAGCAGGGGAGGTGAATCAGGGGAATGGTCTATGCTCGATTTTCAGGGCAGGCCAAGCGATCGTTTGGAGACTGCTTCTGCCATCGCTCAGGTTATTAATAGAGAAAAAGATTTTTTTGCCGGAGCAAAGCCTCTTGAGCGTAAGGCTGTTATCCTGCTGAGCCCGGAGAGCATGCTGATTCTTGCCCGCAAGGCCTCAAAAGACGGGCTGCCGGGAAGAAGCGCGAACGCTCATATCATATCAGCGCTTGCATATTACCAGGTATTAAGTGAGCTGGGCATACCCGCTATCTTTAAGTACACCGATGATTTCGACTGGGAAAACAAAACAGGATGCCTGGCTATTTTCCCACATGCCGTTGCAGTTCCACAAAGGGTTGTAAAACGCGCTGAGACATTTGTAGCAAATGGAAACAAACTGATAATCGATGGATTGACCGGGTATTTCGATGAGGATGAAGTGAATGTACTTCAATCGGGCTTTTTCTTTGAAAAATTGTGCGGTGCTACTGTTAAGGATATCCGTACGAAAGATAATGTGTTTACTATCAATCTTAACACGGTATCTGACCCTGTGCCTGTTCACCTCTGGCAAACCGAGATTTTAAACCACAGCGCTCAGGTAATCGGAAGGGAAGGTGACCGTATTACATCCGTGAGAAATAAATTCGGGAAAGGTGAAGTGGTATGGTTGCCAATGGCAGCAGGATTGGGTGCATGGCTCGATACAAACAGACCTTTATCGGAAATGCTTAAAAATGAGATAAATGACATCGCATCTGTAACACCGATAATCTTTGGTCAAAAAACCGATAATGTGATAATGCAGATACTTAAGAATGGAACCTCGTTTGTGAGTGTAATCACCAATGGTACTGAAAAGGAACAGGATATTTCTCTTATTCTGAATAAAAAACTTATTCCCGAGATTATTTTTAACACAATGGATCAGAAAATTAAATTTACTCCATCAAAGTTTAATATAGGGGGGAGACAAACCATTGTGATAAAATGGACCAGCCCGGTTTAATGTCTTGAAATTTTGATTTTACAGGGCAGGTTAACTGAAGGACATTAGGCGCTGCTGTAAAGCCAATGGAAGAATGTGGGATGGTTTTCAGCGTAGCAGTAATTCAGAACATTGATAGAGAATTTTAATTCAAATAAATTAAAACTCCGATATATGAAAAGTAATCTGGTAACCCGGCGCGACTGGTTAAGAAAAGCCTCGGTATTAACTTCCGGTCTGGTTCTTTCAAATATGATTTCCTGTTCCACAGCAAAGAAAAATCCTGTAATTCTGCTGGTTTCAGGGTGGCAGGATGTTAATATTGGTGACATTGCTCATACTCCCGGGCTGCTTCATGTTCTGGAGACTTTTTTACCCAAAGCAAGAATAATATTATGGAAAAGGAGTAAGAGTGAGGTAGTGAAGGAACTATTGCACATAAATTTTCCTGAGGTTAAAGTGATCTATGGCGATGTGGACAGTGATAAAAATACTGAAAGTCAGGAGGTTATTGAAGCTTTGAATGAAGCTGATATTATGATACATGGTTCCGGTCCTTCATTGGTGGGTGCTGATAATCTTGCATGCTGGATGAAAAACTCAGATAAACCTTTTGGAGTTTATGGGGCAACTCTTGAAAAGCCAGGTGATTATCATCAGAGCATCCTGAAAAAAGCAGCATTCATTTTTACCCGTGAAACTTTATCAATTGAACATTTAAGAAATGTTGGAATAGAAGGTCCCCATGTTCAGTTTGCCCCCGATGCTACTTTTTTTATGAATATTAAGGACTTAGATAAAGCTGATCAGTTCTTAAAGTCAAAGGGGCTTGAGGAAAGAAAATTCATTTGTGCCATTCCACGGTTAAGGGTTACACCATATTATAAGATAAATCCTAATAACTCAGGATGGTCTGATGAAAGAATAAGGCAGGTTGATGAATTAAATAACAGTAAGAAGGAGGTTGATCATGCGAAAATGCGTGAGGCAATTATTGTTTGGGTTCGCGAGACAGGAAATAAAGTACTTGTATGCCCTGAAATGACTTATGAGGTAGATATTATGGATGAACTGCTGATCAATCCGTTACCTTCAGATGTTAAACCATTTGTTGTCAAGCGTGGCTACTGGTTGCCTGATGAAGCGGCCTCGGTTTATGCAAAGGCCCATACAGTTCTGAGTTTTGAGTGCCATTCGCCGATAATGGCTGCTGCCAATGGAACTCCATTCTTTTACCTGCGTCAGCCTGAAGATACTATCAAAGGACAGATGTATTATGATCTGGGTTTTAATGACTGTGTTTTCGAGATTGAAAAAACAGAAGGAAATCAGATTGCCGGCAGATTACGGGAGGTATGGACAGATTACGATAAGGCTAATGCGAAACTGAAAAAGAGTATGGACAGGGTTGACCAGATATACAGTGAAAGAACGGAACAAATGATGCTGCTTTGTGATAATTAAGATAACTATAACATTATGAAATCCAGGACGCTATATATATTTATTGCCATTCGTATGTTCTGTGGTCTTTTTGGAGAGCTTCAGGCCCAGAACTCTTTTGAACCCACAGTAATTACAATTCCTGCCGAAGTGGTTGCAGACAAAATACGTGGTGGCTTATTGGGAATGATGATAGGAAACATGGATGGCTGGCCGTATGAATTTAAATTTTATGATAAGCATGGAGATGTGCAGACATACATTCCATCTTTGCCCAAAGGAGCTGAAACAGATGATGATACGGATTTTGAATGGGTGTATATATACAACATGCAAAAGACCCGTAATGCATTTGTCCCATACGACCAGATAAACAGCTATTGGATAAATAGTATTAACAGGGGTATCTGGTGCTCAAATCGTTATGCACGTTATCTGATGGATTTGGGAATCAAACCACCATATACCGGAAGTGTAAATTTAAATCCCTGGGCTGGATTTAATGTGTCGGGACAATTTTTATGTGAAACATTCGGGCTTGTTGCTCCCGCAATGCCACAGACTGCTTCAAGGATCGGGTTGCATTACACAAGAGTCGCAATTGACAACGAACCGGCACAGACAACCCAACTCTTTACCTCAATGATCTCTACTTCATTTTTTGAAAGCGATATTAATAAAATTCTGGATGCAGGAGTTGCAAGTCTTGACCCTAATAGTATAATGGTTCAGATCATTGCTGATGTTAGAATCTGGCATAAGCTTAATCTTCAAAATCCGGCAGAAACACACCGGCTTCTGCACGAGAAATACATGCTGAATGATGAATTAACAAGGAACAGGAACGGCTCTGAACTTAACACTGCAGCTATTATTGCAGCATTCCTTTATGGTAATGGCAATTTTGCCGAAACAATAAGGCATTCAATGAATTTCGGATATGATGCAGACTGCAATTGTGCAACATTGGGAACACTTCTGGGAGCAATTTATGGTCATAAACGTATCATGAATGAGGGTTGGAATATTGTAGACCGTTACAAAAACACCAAGCGCGACAATATGCCTATGGATGAAACCATAATCAGTTTTGCCGACCGGGTTATTGATGTATTTGAAATGGTAAACATGGAAAATGGTGGAAATAAGTCCATTGTAAATGGTGTTTCTGTATATAACATAGTATCCGAAAAACCAGCTCCTGTTTATAACATTTCATCAAAAGATGCAGGTAGGTCAGATCTGGTTAATAAACTTGAAAATGAAATTGTTACCGGTTTGCTTAAAGGCACCAGGCAGGAAATGGCAAAGGCAGCTTACATGGCTGTTTCCCTTGACTTAACAGCAAGCCTAAAGAAAAAATATCCAAAGCAATGGAAAGAAGCGTGCTATAATCTGAGCGGTTACTGGAAAGTTATGAGCAATATTTTTCACGGTGGCGGCTTTAAATCCTTAATAGAATTAAAAGAAAAATTTGCTGATGCTGGATTTATCCCCTTGTCCATAGTCCCCAAAACTGAAGATTTATACACCGATATGGAAACATGGAAAAATCCTGAGGTTCTATATACTTCTGTTTCACACATTCTCATTCCCAAATAGATCTTGTTGCAGATATTTTATCGCAGGAAGAACATCATAAAATAAGACATTATGGGAAGAATATTTTGAAATTATGGAGAAGAACGACGTTCAATTTAAAGATGAATATGTCTTTGAATTCTTTGTCAATCCATTATGGATTCAATTTGCCCTACTTGATTCCAGTCCGGGTACGTTTTATCGAAAGTCTGCTAATGAGTAACAGAATCGTGGTTAATATAAACGAAATCGGTTGTAATTAATATATATTTAGCATTAGTATTTCGGTGCTCTGCACCTTATATTTCTTGCACTGGTTCTTTCTACAAATATTAACGGTGCTCTGCACCTTGCCTATTCAGAATTTACTATACAAGAATCCTTTTGTCATTGATCCGTCAAATATTTGCAGAAAACATCCAGGTATTTGAATGCGGCAGAGTCGCCTGATATTTGTATTAATGGTGCTCTGCACAGTGCCTATTCAGAATTTAATTACTTATACAAGAATCCTTTTGTCATTGGATCCGTCAAATATTTGCAGAAAACATCAGGGTGATGCGGCAGAGCCGCCTGATATTTGGCATTTGTAACATAACACCCAAGGTGCAGAGCACCGCAATATTAATCCCAACCATGAAAGCCAGCTTCCTGTCAATATAGTTAAAGGAAAAGGTAAAAATTTCAATTTTTTATCTTTACCTTTTTTCTATATTTCGTTATTCTGTTTTAACGACTTAATTTAAGAAAACGTTTTCTAAAACGCTCATAATAAATGAAATAATATAAAACGTTATAATGCTTATGTAATCCATTTTTAACTATGAAAAAAGACTTTACAATGACCTGTTTCAGTAGAAAAAAATCTTTGATATTGAATGTATTTCTTACCCTGGCACTGACACTCATTAATGTAATAGGTTTAAATGCCCAGGAAATTTATGCCACCGATTTTAATGAGAATTCATTTTTTGACAAAAGCAACCAGTGGATCAAGGTTTCAGGAACTGTTAATAGTCCTGAAGTGATTGCCAAAGCAGCCTGGAGTTTATCAGGTACTGTAGATATAGCTAATACCACTCAGAAATCAGGTGCGGTGGTACTTACTGTTGAAAAATCCAGTGCAACTGAAGAGTGGACTGCCGCCATGAGTTCTGGATTTCTTTCAATCCCGACCAGGGAGAAAAATCTTGGAAAAATCACACTTAGCTTCGACCATTCAATATCATCCATGCGACCAATCATTGTTCGTGTAGAATCATACGATTATAACTGGAAGCGTACGGGTGGTTTGGAAACAACAGTTTACCCTGCAGCATCTGATTTTTACAACCGGTCATCAATAGATTTATCTGAGATGAAGCCATTCGGCAGCGGAAAATTCATTCCTCAGGATGTGTATGTTAATTTCAGTTTTATTATAGGGGGATCGAAAGAGGCAGACGCCGGTGCAGATAAACATGAATTGCGGATAGATAATGTTGCATATAGTACCCCCGCATATTATGTAAGTCCTACAGGGAAAGACTCAAATGATGGTCGTTCTGAAAAAACTGCTTTTGCTGATCCACAGGCAGCTCTGAATGTTGCAAAGCCCGGTGATATTATTGTATTAATGGATGGACAATACAGCAACAACCGCACAGGAAACGCTTCCCAGACAGCAGTAGCCAGTTTTTTACGTTCTGGAGCTCCTGCCGCATGGATAACCTTGAAAAACTACCCCGGACACAATCCTAAAATACTTTGCTACGGCAGGGACGGAGTCCGGATAGCACAGGGCACTAAACAAACCACAAGTGAATCACCTCTGCTAGCCTACCTTGAAGTGCGTGGTATCCATTTCAAGGGAAATAGTGATGATGTACTCAGATCAAATATCCCTGAACTCGGGACTTCTACTTCAATTACTGAAACAACAGGGGTGCTTATTGATGCAACTTATGCCCCTACAAGAATGTATCACCATATAAGGATTGCCGATTGTATCGCTGAGTACTGCGGCTCAGATGGCATATTCGCTTCCGCTGTTGATTATCTTACAGTTGAGAATAATATCCTGAGGTATAACTGCTATACTTCAGCTCATTGGGCAATGTCGGGCTTTTCATGTATGATGTATTCCGATTTTGACAAAGTCGATAATGCTACAAAGATATTAGTCAGAGGAAATCAGGCATATGGTAATCAGTGTAAAGTATATAAAAGAACAGGCCCGTTTAAAGTATATAATGGTAATGGTATGCTGTTTGATGCAAATTGCGAAGGATATTTATTTCCTGATTTTTATCTGGGACGCACGCTCGTACAAAACAATCTTGTTTACGGTAATGGGGGAGGTGCAATACAAATGTGGGGTTGCCACAGGATAGATATTGTTAATAACACTCTGTATTTTAATGGGATAACCCCTGAGTTGAAATGGGGCAATATGGGATTTGAATATTGTAATGATATACGTGTAGTAAATAATATTGTTGTTGCTCAGGAAGATCGTCCCCTTGACTTTTGGGTATTTGATAATCCGGATAGGGACACTGCGAAAATTGTAAGAATCAACAACCTTTATTTTGGTGGTGCCAGGCCGAACATCAAAGGCTCAGGTGATATTGTAGCCGATCCTCTTTTTGTAAATGCTTCTCTTGATCCCGCAGTGGCTGATTTCAGGTTAAAACCCGGAAGTCCTGCAATAAATACAGGTTACAAAGGAATTAACTTTTTACCTTCAATTGATTTGACTGCTAAAGTGCGAAACGCAAAGAGTCAGGCAGTGGATAGGGGGGCTTATAAATATGAGTAGAACTGAATAAAGTTTAGTTTTAATTTTTAAGATTATTAATAAATAGTTATATTTCTGGATATTGTCAAAATCAAAATCTTAATAAATTAATACCTGCCTATATGAACACAAACATTAAACTTCTGTCAATACCATTTGCGTGTATGATTCTCCTCTCATGCCAGGAAAGTCAGAAAGATAGCCCATATGAAGGTGCCGCAGTTATTAAAGAGTTTGGATATGAAAACTGTATTGAGCTGAAAAACAGCGATGTAAGGGTTGTGCTTGAGCCAAATATGGGAGGCCGCATCCTGGCTTATGAACTTCATGGAAACAATGTGTTGTATCGCGATACTTTGCAGGACGGCATGATTTATAAAAAGGGCGACAGAGGTAATCCTTCAGGAGGCAGGTGTGATATTGGACCTGAAAAAATAGTGCCCAACCGTCCGGCTCTGTTCCTTGGAAAATGGGAAGGAAGCATAACTGGCGATCGTCAGGGGCGTCTGATCAGCCAGAAAGATACGTCAACCGGTGTCCAGCTGACCCGAAATTTCAGTCTTGATGAACATGGCAGCAAGCTGGTTTATACGCAGATAATAAAAAATGTTAGTAAGGAAACGAAATATTATTGTCACTGGAGCCGCACCTTTGTGAAGGGCGGAGGCATATCACTTACCCCTTTAAATCAGCGAAGCCGGTTCCCAAAAGGGTATATTGTGTACGGTCCCGGGAGCGTGCTGGACTTCATGCCAAAGGAACCCAATCTACGCGTCAGAAATGGAATCCTGGAAATGTACGGTCCGCCTGAGCGGCCAAAGTTCGTAATGGATGTCAGTGAAGGCTGGATGGCTTA
>JBBRVC010000004.1:0-53758 GCA_038247205.1 Bacteroidales bacterium | reverse complement strand
GTTCTGGTTGGAGCGGTTTTTATCATGGGACCTGCAAAAATACTCTCCGGACTGACTCCCTCCTTTGCCACAATGACATTCTGGGTGTGGATTGTTTTCATTTATTACGTCATTGCAACTATGTTGCCCATTGACAAAATCATAGGCAAAATCTATCCGCTTTTTGGTTTTGCCTTGTTATTTATGGCTGTTGGACTTATAACTTCTTTATTTATAAAAGGATACGCTATTCCCGAACTCAGTTTTTCAAATTTTAGAAGTTTCCATACTGATTCGGATAAGTTCCCAATTTTTCCGATGATGTTCATTACGATCGCCTGCGGTGCAATTTCAGGATTCCATTCCACTCAGTCGCCACTTATGGCACGTTGTATTAAAAATGAAAACCTGGGAAGAAGGGTTTTTTATGGAGCTATGATAGCAGAGGGAATTATTGCCATGATATGGGCTGCAATAGGAATGAGTTTTTATGGAGGTGTCAGGGAATTGAATGAAGTAATGACAGCGAACCAGGGAAATGCTGCGTTTCTTGTAAATGAAATATCTAACTCACTTCTTGGAAAAGTAGGAGGCGCACTGGCTTTGCTCGGGGTTGTTGCTGCACCGATCACATCAGGGGATACAGCATTTAGAAGTGCCCGTCTTATTGTCGCTGATTTTTTGAAATTGGGACAGGGTCCGATAAAAAACCGGCTTTATATAAGTATTCCCTTGTTTGCATTTGGTTTTTTTTTAACGCTTCTGGACTTTAGTGTTATCTGGCGTTATTTCGCATGGGCAAACCAGACATTGGCAACTGTTGTCCTCTGGACTATTACTATTTACCTTTACCGTTCCGGAAAATTTTATTGGGTGACTTTATTGCCTGCTGTATTTATGACGGCTGTAACAGGTAGTTACCTGTTTTTTGCACCGGAAGGTTTTTCTCTTCCGGCAGGTATTTCCTACACAATCGGTATAGCTATAGCAGTGACAGCACTCATAATATTTATTTTATTCAAGGGAGTCGCGTCAGATGAAAAGCAGGTTAACTAAGTTTCATATAATAAAATAATAAACAAATGAATAACAGGCGCGATTTTATAAAAAAAGCAGCAATAGGAAGTTTGTTTGCAGTAAGTATTCCTGAGATAATCTCAGCATCCGGAGTTTCGTCAGCAAAAAAAATAAAGCTGACAGAGGGTCAGACTATATTATTTCAGGGGGATTCAATAACCGATTCAGGCCGGAATAAAGAAGACAACACTTTTAATTCACCTCGCGCCCTGGGTACAGGATATTCAATGCTTGCAGCTGCTGAGATGCTTGAAAAATATTCTGGTCTTAACCTGAAGATATATAATAAAGGTATATCGGGAAATAAGGTTTTCCAGCTTGCAGAAAGGTGGGAGAAGGATTGTCTTGATATTAAACCGGATATTCTTAGTATCCTGATTGGTGTTAATGACATCTGGCATAAATTAAATGGTCAGTACAATGGCACCATTGAGATATACAGAAGAGATTATATTGCTTTAATTGAGCGGACAATAAAAACTCTCCCGAACTTAAAACTAGTTATCTGTGAGCCTTTTGCTGTCAGTGGTGTGAAAGCTGTTGATGATAAATGGTACCCTGAATTCTATGGTTATCAGAAAGCTGCCATGGAAATTGCAGAACAGTTTGGCGCTGTTTTTATTCCGTTTCAGACAATTTATGATGAGGCGCAAAAGCAGGCAGAAGGATCCTACTGGACAAGCGATGGCGTTCATCCCACACTTGCCGGAGCTCAACTTATGGCACACGCCTGGATTCATGCTGTTAAATAGTTTGTCCGGAAAATGCCAAATGATAATGAACATAAATATTTCTCTACCAATTATATATATTTATAAAAAGCTTATAATAAATTAGTTAAGACTAAATATTTTGTTTTATTTAAAAATAAGTTAAATAATGTCCTGAAAAAATAGTAAAAAAGCGAACAAAACAGCTTTAATGATGTTTCTATTAAAAAAGTAATAATTTAAACAGATACATCATGAAAAAGAAGACTATTTTTTTTGGAATGGTTGCCCTGATGGGAACCTTTACAGCAGTGGGTTGTGATAAGGAAGATGAAATGACTTCTACAAATGACCTTACGATAGCCGGATATGCTACTTCGGATAATAATTTCTCCATACTTGTTCAGGCTCTTTCGAAAGCTGAACTTGTAGATGTGTTAAACGGCGAAGGAAATTTTACGGTTTTTGCTCCGACAAATGCCGCATTTAACAGTTTGTTCGCACAGCTCGGAGTTAGTGGGGTTGAAGATCTCTCTAAAGAAACTTTAACACCGATATTACTCTACCATGTTCTTGGAACAGAAAAGAAATCCGGTAACCTCGAATCCGGGTACTTTAATACCCTTAGTCCTTCTCAGGGAAATTACCTTAGCCTTAATATTAATATTTCCGACAGAGTAAGGATTAATAAGGAGTCAATGGTTACCAATGCAGATGTGGATGTGAAGAATGGAGTGATTCATGTAATTGACAAAGTCCTTATTCCTCCGACAATCGTTGGAATTGCTGCTTCAAACGAGGCATTCAGTATTCTGGTTCAGGCTGTAACAAAGGCCGGATTGGTTGAAACACTTAGTGGTACAGGACCATTTACTGTTTTTGCTCCTACCAATACAGCTTTTCAAGCTCTTTTTACTGAACTTGGAATCAGCGGGATAGCTGATCTCACAGCCGAACAGCTCGTGCCGATATTGACTTATCATGTAGTGAGTGGTAATGTGTTGTCAACACAGCTTATGGCAGGAACTGTCCAGACATTAAATGGTCCGGTTACTGTTACTCTCAATCCTGTGCCGGCACTTAATTCTGACTCAAAGATTATTGCTGTTGACGTTCAGGGTTCTAATGGTGTGATACATGTGATCGATAAAGTTCTTTTGCCTGCGAAATAAGCAATGATTAGTAAAAAGAATCTGCAGCCATCAGGCTGCAGATTCTTTTTAAACAGATGCCGCCTCATAAGAAATAGCTATATTTATAATTGAATCAAATCCCGATGGAACGATACACATTAAACGGTCTTGAAAAGCTTACAGGAATTATGGCCGATACCATAAGGGTGTGGGAGAGGAGGTATCAGATTATTAAACCTCACCGGACTGACACAAACCGGAGATGGTACGACGATGAAAGTCTGAAACACTTAATAAATGTATCAATACTCTATCGTAACGGCATCAAGATATCAAAAATTGCAAAGTTCTCAGAGTCTGAACTCGAAGATAAAGTTGAAGCGCTTGCAAAATCTACCTTTGTTTCTGATACACAGATCGATTCTCTGATCCTTTCGATGATTAAGTTTGATGAGAAAGCTGTCAATGAGATTCTGCTCAGATCGATAATTAACATAGGCTTCGAGGATACATTTACCGGAATTGTATTCCCATTCCTGAGACGGGTAGGAATAATGTGGCATACCGGTATGGCGAATATCGGAGTTGAACATTTTATTTCAAATATTTTTCGACGCAGACTGATGATTGCTATCGATTCAGTTCCCCCCGCCACAGCTATGAACCATTTAAAGGTAGTGATGTATTTGCCTGAGAATGAATTACATGAATTGAGCCTGCTTTTCTATACATATATGATCCGAAAATTGGGACATGAAGTACTTTACCTCGGACAGTCAACTCCGATAAAAGCTCTGGCTGAAGTCACACAATACTGGAGTCCCGATATATTTGTTACCGGCGAACTTTCCGGTTTGTTATATGAGAAACCTGAAGAGTATCTGAAAAGACTTTGTAAAACTTTTTCAGAGCAGAAGATTCTGGTTTCGGGGTCATTTGCAGATGTTGCTGACAGACTTAATTATCCTAATCTATTTGCACTTAGGTCAGTAAATGATCTGAAGTTGCTTTTATAATTATTATTAGAATTTGTCAGCTTTCCTCTCTCATCCGCCTTTAAGCCTTTTCATTTCAAGGAAATGATCCATAGTCATCTTTTCACGTGCTTCCCTTGATGTTTTACGATAAGTCTCAAACTCAAGGTTAAGATCTTTTAAATCCTTTTTGGTATTGGTAATTATCAGAAGGTTTCTTTTGAAAAGAACATATCCCAGGGCGAGAATAATCAGTAATGTTGCTATAATAGCCCATACAACTGTATTATATGTTGTCTTTTCAACATTCATGCCCATTATCTGTATACTGTTTCTTTCCCTTGTAATCTCGTCTGTGGTTGTCTGATTGGTAGCAAGGGATGTTTTAAGTGAATCAATTGTCCGGTTTAATAAAATTGCCTGGGAATTAAGCCTTGTAATCTTACTTTTTGCCTGATTAAGAGAATCAAGTGCATTGACTTTAATTTTCTGGAACATATCTTCTCGCACTGCACGATAACTTTCATAAATCCTAGTTCGTTCTTCAAGATAATTCATTTGTTCTCGCAGAGTCCCTTTGTTAAATTCTTCAGGCATGCCTGTCTGACTGTTCCCTTTAAGTGTAAACAGCACCAAAATGGCAGATAGCGAGGCATATCTGATGATGTTCAGTAAAAGTTTTTTCATATTTTTTAAGTGAAAATATTTGTACTCCCTTTAATTTTACCCTTTTTAAACGTATAAGTTAACCTAAAATTATGACTAACTAAATTTTTTACACTTTTAATCTCACTCTACCTATCGATTTTTATCAGATCTCTGAACAAGCCGAGTGGTTACTTGTTTTAAAACTGAGAAGGATGGTATCAACTATAAATATCTATTTATATGGAACTTAACACTATTTTTAACAGGCTATGGAGAGATTATTCAGAACAAAATCCCTCTGTTAACAGGATTGCTGAATTATTTGAAACCAAGGGTGAGATTATAGTTAATGACCATATTGCATTCAGGACCCTCGATCTGACTGTAATGAGTATCGATGAACTCGCAATCCCTTTTATACAGAATGGATATGTTCCGGCCGGTGAATATATTTTTAAGGATAAACACCTTTTTGCAAAGCATTTCGAACTGCCGGATGACAAAAATGCTCCCCGGGTTTTTATCAGCCAGTTAATCCTGGCTGAATGTTCGCCATATATTCAAAATACTTTTAAAGAAGCTTTCACCAGGGTTGATAGTGAAAAGATCAAGACTGAAACAATGATCTTTTCAGGTACAATTTTTAAACCTCTGTCATTTGGAACCTATAACCGGCTCCGCGAAGAATCTGAATATGCCGCATGGTTTTATGTATTTGGTTTCAGAGCAAATCATTTTACGGTCAGTGTAAATGCCCTGAAAAAATTCAATACTATCCTTAAAGTTAATGAATTACTCAAGGAGAATGGATTTACCCTCAATGCCTCCGGTGGTGAAGTTAAGGGATTGATAACCGATCTTCTTCAGCAGTCAAGTACAATGTCAGATATGGTAAAGGTTGAATTCACGGAGGGAGTATACGAAGTACCATCCTGCTACTATGAATTTGCTCAGAGATATCCCGATACCAACGGGGAGTTGTACAGCGGTTTCATAGCCAAATCGGCTGATAAGATTTTTGAAAGCACAAATTATAAAAAAGGGTAGTACTATTTAAAAGAACACATCTTCATACTTTTTTTCAAGTCGTAATACAGTATCATCTTTAGTTAGCTAAAAATCCCCTGTTTTGCTGAATCCATGTTGTTTAGATTTTCTACAACGCTCGTTCCGTAAGGTTGCAGCAAAAAAATACTTCACCAGCTATGATCAGTACCTCACAGTATTTGAAAATGTTGTACATTTAATTCAAGATTATTCATTTTTTTATTCATCAAAATTTTAGAAATGAGACACGAATTCTCAAGACGTCAGTTTATTGTGAAAAGCTTTAGCGCCGGTGCAGCTCTGACATATTTAAATCATCTGCCGGAGGCTTCAGCGACGCAGGCTGGTATGAAACTTGGTCTGGTCACATACCAGTGGGGAAGAGACTGGGATCTGCCTACACTTATAAATAACTGTGAAAAAACAGGTCTTCTCGGTGTTGAACTGAGAACCGAACACGCTCACAAGGTGGAAGCAAATCTTACCGCTTCCCAGAGATTAGAGGTTAAGCTCAGATTTGCCGACAGCCCAGTTACTTGTATTGGCTATGGCGCTAATTTTGAATATCACGATCCTGACCCGGCAATGGTAAGGAAGAATATTGAACTGACTAAGGAATACATTAAGCTTTGTAAAGATATCGGTGCATCAGGTATAAAGGTTAAACCCAATTACTTGCCGCCGGAAGTGCCAAAAGAAAAAACGATTTCTCAGATTGCTGCTTCACTCAATGAATGCGGGAAATTTGCCCGGGATTATGATCAGATTGTCAGAGTTGAAGTACATGGTAATTTAACCCAGGAGATTCCGAATATGAAGTCGATTTTTGATCAGGTTACAGAAAAAAATGTTGTCATGTGCTGGAATTGTAATGATCAGGATCTGTTAACACCCGGACTTGAGGCCAATTTCAACAGTGTTAGTAAATGGTTTGGCGATACTGTTCATATCCGTGAATTGAATGAGGGTTCCTACCCATATCAACAACTTTTTAGCCTCTTTAATGGTATTAAATATAACGGATGGATACTTCTTGAAGCACGTACAGAACCGTCAAACAGGGTGTTAGCCATGAAAGAGCAACTGAATCTCTTTAATAAGATGGTTGCACAATAAATGCAGAATACTTCACATTCCTTGAAATATCTATAATTTTTATTTGCCGGGTATTGGTTTACGTGAAATAAACTCGTTAATTTACTTTGTTACAAAATACAAAAATGCAAAGTATACTATTCAGTTGCTTGAATTTGAGATGCTTGTAGAGAGTTTTCCCGCAAGGGAGTGTATGTCAAACAAATTAACATCCAAGAGATGCTCGAGGGTACAAATCGCAGAAGCATTGAACAGTAAATTGAAATGATATGACAAAATCAGAATTCTTATTAATAATCAGAATTTAAGCATTTAGATGAAACGTACCTTTATTCCAATCCGCTTCGTCCTGGTTTTCAGTACATTCCTGCTTACTGTCCTATTGTATGTCGACCGTGCCTGTATATCAGCAGCCAAAGTGGATATCTGTTCCGATCTGGGCTTTAACATGACTGATTTTGGATGGATAATGGCTGTTTTTACGTTAGGATACGCACTTTTTCAAACACCTTCAGGTAAACTGGCCGATACTAAGGGCGCCAGGGGTGTTATTGCTTCAATAGTAGCCATCTGGTCTTTTCTGACGGCTATCACTGGAACAGCCTGGAACTATACTTCTATGCTTATTATCCGCTTTCTTTTCGGAGCAGGTGAAGCCGGGGCTTTTCCTGCACTGTCAAAAGTGGTTTATAACTGGTATCCCATAAGAGAACGGGGGATCATTCAGGGCATAAACTTCTCAGGGTCCAGGATCGGCGCTGCATTTGCCATGCCGGTAGTTGCATGGATGATCAGCGAAATAGGTTGGAGGTCTACTTTCCTTGTTTTCGGTGGCTTTGGTATATTATATGGTTTATTGTGGTATCTTTTGTTTCGAAACAGGCCGGAAGATGCCGGATTTATTGGCAATGATGAGGTTGAATACATTAAAAAGAACAGACAGCAGTCAGCTTCCGGAGCAAGAGATGTTCTTTCGTTACGTGAAATTTTTAAATCAACCACCATGTGGAAAACAATGGTACAATATATCTGCAGTAATTTCACATTCTACTTTTCTCTTACATGGATGTACCCATATATCCAGGAACGATTTCAATTAGGTGTTGTACAGGCAGGCTTATATACCTCAATTCCACTGATTTCAGGTGCTGCAGGTAACTGGTTGGCGGGAATACTTGTTGATATGATTTACCGATCAGGGAAATGGAAGTATTCCCGTCGTCTTCCTGCCATTATAGGATTTGTTCTTTCAGCAGCTGGTATGATAATGGTCACACAGGTTTCTTCACCTGTAATGATGATCTTATTTATGTCCCTGGCTGTCTTTGGGGCCGACATGACCCTCAGTCCTTCATGGGCTTTCTGTATAGATATTGGTAAGGAAAATGCAGGCGTTGTTTCCGCTACTATGAACATGGCCGGAAATCTGGGAGCTTTTGTAACCATTATTGCATTCCCATACCTTTTCAAGTGGACAGCAAGCTATGAGCCATTTTTCATAATATGCGCAGTTTTAAGTCTGGTGGCAATCATTATGTGGTCGTCAATGAATCCTGAAAAAGCAATTATTGCAAAAACTCAACATAATTAATTTTCTGAATATGGATCGATTACTTATCTTCTCCGTTTTTCTGGCACTTCCGCTCTTTTTTATACCCGGATGTTCTCAGGACAAAGCAAAAAAAATGCCCCAGACCATTGTGAGCATTGATGCTGATAAATTCCTTGTCAACGGCAAACTCTCCTACAATGGGCGAAGCTGGCAAGGCTTTCCAATTGAAGGTCTTCTGATGAATTCAAGAATGGTTCAGGGTATTTTTGATGACCTGAATCCTGAAACTTCCGCACACTTTGGCTACCCCGATACACAAAAATGGGATGCCGATCGTAATACGGATGAGTTTATTAAAGCTATGGATGACTGGTATGCTAAGGGTTTACTGGCATTTACAATAAACCTGCAGGGTGGGAGTCCGACCGGATATGGTAACCAAAAGGGCTGGATCAATTCTGCAATTGGTCCAAAGGGCGAAATTCGTGTAGCATACATGACACGCCTTGAAAAGATACTTAAGAGGGCTGATGAAAAAGGTATGGTAGTTATTCTTGGAATTTTCTATTTTGGTCAGGATCAGTTTCTTGAAGACGAAGCTGCTGTTATTAAGGGTGTTGACAATACAATTGACTGGCTCTTTGAAAAGGGTTACCGCAATGTCCTTATTGAAATCAATAACGAAAGCAATATAGCATACGATCATGAGATTCTAAAGCCGGAACGTGTTCATGAACTTATATCCCGTGTTAAATCGAAAGAGAAGAATGGATATCGATTTCTTACAGGAACCAGCTATGGTGGTGGAACTGTTCCATCTGAAAATGTGGTGGGTGTTTCCGACTTCATCCTGATTCATGGCAATGGTGTCGGAGATCCTGCACGTATTACAGAAATGGTAAAACAAACTAAAGAAGTAAATGGGTACAAGCCAATGCCGATTCTCTTTAACGAAGATGACCATTTCGATTTTGATAAACCCTCTAATAATATGGTGGAGTCAATTAAGGCATATGCTTCATGGGGATATTTTGATTATCGCATGAAGGACGAATCATTTGACGATGGGTACCAGTCGGTGCCTGTTAACTGGGGTATAAGTTCACCAAGAAAAAAAGCTTTTTTCGATAAACTGGAAGAAGTTACAGGTGGTTTGAAATAAGATATTTGTATGTAGTTGCCTATATGGCAGATAGATGTAATAGAAAATATTTGATTTAAATTTCTTTTTTATGAAGTTAGCATTAAACACTCTGGTGTATGAAGTTGGGAACAAGGGACCCGAAGAATCGTTGAAAAGCGCTGCAAAATTTGGATTTAAATATATAGAATATGCAGGCATCCGCAAGGGGAATCCGCTTACGATGACATCTGAGCAAAAGAAAGAAGTGGTCAGGATAGCCAGAGGTGAAGGTCTGGTTATTACTCAGATGCTCATGGTTGCTACTAAAGAAACTGCTAACCCGGATCCTGAGAAACGCGATATTGTATTTGATTATATGAAAACCTGCGCCGAATTCCAGAAGGAGCTCGGTGGCCGTCAACTGCTTGTATGTTGGGGCGGTGGACTTTATGAATTGGGAACATCTCCTTCAAAATCCTGGGGTTACATGGTAGAAAACGTTGGACGTTTTGCAGAATATTGTTTAAAAGACGATTTGCTTGTTGGCATTGAACTCGACCCTCATGTCTATTTTATTTGCAATAACACCTACAAGCTGGCTCATGCCATTGAAGATATTAATCTGCCTAATGTATATCCGAATGTTGATGTTGGTCATCTGGTTATCACACGGGAAGAACCTGAACAACTGGAAAAACTGAAAAGCCGGCTGTTGCATGTGCATCTGAGCGAAACCGAATCATTTGCACATACCAACAGTATTTTAGGTACCGGAGTTGTCGATTTTAAAGCTTATGTCGATAAACTTATAGAACTTGGCATTGAGGAAAACTGCATCAGGTATGGTGAGCCATGTGTTGCCGGAATTGAAATGGGAAGTGAGGCAAGCGGAGGTTTTGTTGAAGACCCAGATATGTGGGTAAGTGAAAGCTTAAAATACCTGGGTAAAATTCTACCTGAATTGACATTGAGATAAAATATTAATAAAACGAAATAGTAGGAAACAATACTTGATACTTATGCAAAAGTTTATTAATAACCCATCGAGGGTAGTTGACGAGATGCTCGAAGCATATGTTATTGTTCATTCTGACATAGTTCAAATAACAGACAATGAGCGTGTTATAAAATTTAAGGATGCTCCGGTACAAGGGAAAGTTGGTATAGTGACAGGTGGCGGTTCGGGACATAAACCTGCATTTATCGGCTATGTTGGTAAAAACATGGTTGATGCAGTAGCCTGCGGAGAACTTTTTTCTTCACCGCCCGCTCAGATGTTTTTTGATGCCATCAAAGCTGCTGATGGTGGAAAAGGCGTAGCTATTCTGTATGGAAACTATGCCGGCGATAATATGAATGTGGCTATGGCTATGGAGGAAGCGGCTGATGCAGGAATTTTAGTCAAAAAAGTTGTTGCTAACGACGATGTACCTTCTGCGCCAAAAGGTGAAGAAGCTCACCGCAGAGGTGTGGCCGGCGAGATTCTGATGTGGAAAGTTGCAGGTGCAAAAGCAGCTATGGGAGCGTCTCTCGATGAAGTAATTGGCGCTGCACAGAAAGCAATTGACAATACTCGTAGTATGGGTATAGGACTGATTCCGTGCACAATACCAGAAGTCGGACATCCTAATTTTACTATTGCGGATGGTAAAATGGAGGTCGGAATAGGACATCATGGTGAACCGGGTATTGAAATTGCAGACCTTGAACCGGCATCCAAAGTAGCTGAACGAATGTGTAATGTTATTCTTCCTGATCTGCCATTCTTATCAGGCGACGAAGCAGTAGTATTATTATCAGGACTTGGTTCAACTCCGGTGATGGAACTGTATATTCTTTTTAATGATGTGAATCGTATTCTTAAAGAAAAAGGAATTTCTGTTTATGTGTCTTACGTCGGTAATTATTTCACATCACTTGAGATGGCGGGAGCTACACTGACTCTTATGAAACTGGACGCTGATCTTAAGAAATGTATTGACTATGAATGCGATTCTGTTGGGATGCGTCAGTTTCAGCGTAAATAAATTCGAAGGATTATGGATACATTTTCTAACAATGCGGGTATTCTTATCATCGATGATCTGATTCTTGCCATCCAAAAAAACAAACAATACCTAAGTGATATCGATGGTTTAATCGGCGATGGTGACCATGGCATTAATATGAATAAGGGATTTACAATTTGCCGCGAAGAGCTCGATAAATATCCCGGAAATCTGGTCCATGGTTTTACAGTTTTATCGAAAATTCTGATGATGAAAATAGGAGGTTCGATGGGACCGCTCTACGGTAAGTTTTTTAAAGCTCTTGCATTATCACTTGATGGCAAGGCGGAAATCGGAATTGACGATATGGGACATGCTTTAAACTCAGTTGTTGAGGCAATTGCATCAATTTCACAGGCAAAAATTGGCGACAAAACACTTATTGATACTTTAATTCCGGCAGTCGAAGCGTTTGAAAATTCAAGAAAAGAGGGAAGAAATTTCACAGATGCTTTAAAGAATATGGAAATAGCCGCTCGTGCAGGCCGCGACTCTACAAAAGATATTGTTGCCAGGTTAGGCCGTGCCAGTCGTTTGGGTGAACGTTCAAGAGGCGTCCTCGACCCCGGAGCAACATCATGTTGTATAATATTGGAAACTATTGGAAATACCACTCAGGAACTACTTAAATCGAAATAAATGAAACAAGGAGTTATAATTGGCTTTCTGGGAAAAACCCAGGATCGCTTTTCAGAATATCAAAAACCGGCAACCACGCGTGAGAAACTGGAGATCGTTTCTAAAATTGATGGCTTCGATGGAGTTGAAATGGTGTTTCCATATGAAAACAGCACTCCTGAAGACACTGTTAAGCTTATGAAAGAGTTCAAATTGAACTTTGCTGCCATAAATGTAAATGTTAAAAAAGAAGCTGAATGGGTTCCCGGCGCATTATCGCGTCCGGATAAGGGCATACGTGACCGTGCTGTTTCAATGATCAAACAGGCCAAGGATTTTGCCAAAGCAGTCGGGGCACCTCATGTTTCCTGCTGTCCTCTTTCCGACGGGTATGATCTGCTCTTTCAGGTGAACTATCGTGATGCCTGGAAAGCTATGATAGAAACTGTTGGTGAAGCAGCTGACTATCTTCCTGAAATTCCTTTGTTTATTGAGCCAAAATACTCAGAAACAAGGGTTCATTGCCAGCTCGATTCAACAGCAAAAGCACTGCTGCTCCTCAAGGAAGTTGGTAATGCAAATACCGGAATCACCCTGGATATGGGCCACTCCCTGCAAAGTTCGGAAAATCCTGCCCAGGCCCTGGTTACTATATACGAAAGTGGTTTTGGTGCTTATATTCATACAAACGACAACGATACAAAAGCCGACTGGGATCTGATTGGTGCAAGTCGTCATTTTCTAAATTATGTTGAGCTTATGTTCTGGGCTCAGCAGTGCAAATATGATAAGTACTTTACTACCGATGCTTCTCCCCGGATTTTTAATGTCATTGAGTTTTTCAACCGGCATTCCGAAATTACTACCGGAGCTTATAACCTTGCTCAATCACTAAATCATCAGCAAATTCTTGAAATGATGAAAAGTGAAGATTTCAACGGACTGATGAAAATGGTTAATAAAAACATTTACAGGATATGATCTGAAGAGGTTATCAGGATGGTGAGATTAACAGAATATTCATAAATTTGATAAAATAAATAGATACTTATGGACCGCAGAAAATTTTCGAAAAACGTAGTATTGTCAGGATTGGCTATTCCGGCAATGAATATCTCAGCAGTTACAATAGATCCTGAACTATACAAAGAAAGCGGTAAGCAGTTGCCTGTAAGGGATTTTGATGTAGTGGTTGCCGGTGGTGGAACCGCAGGTGTTGTAGCTGCAATTGCTGCAGCCAGAAATGGAGCAAAGACAGCGCTCATTGAGTCTAAGGGATATCCAGGAGGTACGGTTGTCGAAGGAGGGACAGCCCTTCATAGTTATTTTAACCTTTGGAAAGCTTTTCCGGATGTTGAAAAACGTCAGGTTGTAAAAGGTATTCCCCAGGAAATAATTGATCGCCTGATGCTGGTCGGTGGAACAAGCGGACATGCAGAGATGACAATGCATTATGATTATGATTCGGTTTGTACTGCAATTGATACTGAATTATACAAACTGATTGTATTTGAGATGCTTGCAGAAGCAGGGGTCAATATTTTCATGAATACTCTTGTAGCTGGTGCAGTAAAAAAAGGGACTTCAATTACCGGAGTTATTACACAGAGCAGGATGGGGAGAGAGCTTTTTACTGGCAAATGTTTCATTGATAGCACAGCCTATGGAGATCTATCAGCCTGGGCCGGTGCGGAATTTGTTGAGCTGAATGACCATCCGGTTTGCAATAGTATGGGACTCGGTAATGTAAATATTGAAAAGCTTTTCACATATCTCACAAAGAATAATGCCGTAGGTGACATGTCCTACGGATTAAGGGAAGGGAATGAAGGACAGATTGTCAGGATGGGAAGCGAAAGCGGCTACCTCATCAGAAACAAGTTACCAAAAGAATTTGTGGACGGAGTTGAAAAATTAGGTTCCGGATTAATTACTACCACAGTTCATGATAATTATCTGATGTTCATCAAAGTTAATTACAAAATGGGGGTAAGTCCCACTAACCGCGATGAAGTGGCAAAAGCAGAACTAATTATCAGACAGAATCAATATAAAACCCTGCAATTATTCAGAAAATACCTGCCGGGTTGTGAAAATGCTTTTATTGCCAGGACCAGTCCTTCTCTGAATATACGTCGGGGACGCACTATTACCTGTGATTACGATATCACCTCTGATGATGTATTGCAGGGAAGACATTTTGAGGATGATATTATGGCATATGGTTTCCATGATGAAGCACCACGCTTACAGATTAAAAACGGTGGAACCTACGGAATTCCATTTAAGGCATTAAGAGTGAAAGGTATTGATAATCTTCTTGCGGCCGGGATGCTCATTACCTCTGATCATCATGCTCATATGTCAACCAGGAATACAGTATGCTGTATGGGACAGGGACAGGCAGCAGGTACTGCAGCCGCAATCTGTGCTTCGAAAAATTTGAAATTTCGCGACCTTGAATATAAAGAACTAAAAAATGCCCTTGAGGCGGATAATGTTTATTTAGAAAGTTAAACCCTGTTACTTTCTTGTGAGAGGACACTCCCTCTTTAACTTAAAAGATGATATTTAGCATATCCCCTGGTGTCATATGCCTGTCGTTTCATACTTTACCAATGTTAATTCTTATGCAGAAAAAAGGCACATAATGAATTTATTACTAATATTAGAAACTTTTTTAAAATCCTAAAGGGGAAAAATCTAACAGGGGATAGATATGATTTCACTTGATATTCTGACAATAGTTTTCATTTTTGTTCTTATAAACATTGTCAGTACGCTGGTAATCAGCTTTGTATGGATGTATTACCGCAAGCGGTACAAGGGCATTGGTTTCCTGGCCTTGGCTTTCCTGATGCAAATGGTGGCGTATATCCTTATCATCTTACGTAATGAAATTCCATTATGGATCTCCATCGATATTGGAAATTCTATTTCTATAGCAGGACTTTTTCTCGGTTATATAGGTTTTGAGCACTATACAGGTAAAAAGAGTTCTCAACTATATAACCTGATATTGTTAATTATTTTTTCTGCTTTTCATATATGGTTTACCTATATAAAGCCCGATATGACAATAAGATATCTCCTTATTTCAGTTGCATCTCTTACCTTTTTCCTGCAATATGCATACCTTTTATTATTCCGGGTTCCTCGAAACATGTTGATTCTGACCAGAAAAACAGGGATTGTCTTCCTGGGATTTTGTTTAATTTGTATTATTAAGATCACCGAATACTTTGCCGGTGGCATTAAACCGGAAGATTACTTCCAGTCCGGACAATTCGAGGGAATAATCATGATAAGCTATCAGGTGTTGATTATTATCCTGATATTCAGCATTGTACTCATGCTCAATAAGCACTTGCTCAGAGATATAAGTACCGAGGAAGAAAAATTCAGCACCACATTTAATACTGCACCAAATGCCATTGTGCTTACCAGTTTTCCCGAAGGAAAAATTATTGAAGCTAATACTGTATTTTTTGATTTAACCGGCCATCTGGCTAGTGAGGTTACAGGTAAAACCATAACTGAAATCGGGATTTGGAATAATCCTCAGGACAGGGTCAATGTAATTAGTGAATTAACTAAATCCGGTCAGGTAAGCAAAAGAGAATTAAAGTTCAGGACAAAGTCGGGCGACATCATAAACTGTCAGTTATCTTCCAAAATAATCTCTGTAGGAAATGAAAAATGCCTGATAACAAGTATTTATGATATAACAGAGCGCAAAAAGTATCAGGAAGTTATCAGGCATGAACGTAACCTTTTAAAGACATTGCTGGATCATTTGCCTGATCCGGTGGCACTCAAAGATGCTGATGGCCGATATTTATTAAATAATCACGCACATCTCAAAGTAATTGGTGCAGAATCCCAGGTGGTTGCAATTGGCAAAACAGTATTCGATTTCTTTCAGGAAAAAAATGCGCAGGCCTATCATACAGATGATAAATCGGTAATTCACACCGGTAAAATGCACCTGGATAAGGTTGAGATGGTTGAAAATATGGAAACAGGTTTTCCTCAATGGTATCTCACGAGTAAAATTCCAATTTGTGACGAAAATGGAAAGACTGTTCAGGTTTTAACAATAAGTCACGATATTACTGAACGTAAACGATCGGAGGATGCCCTTAAAGAAAGTGCTGAATTTAACCGGTCACTGTTAAAAACAATTCCATTTGGAATGGATATTGTTGATGAAAGTGGTACCATTCTTTTCCACAGCGATAATTTTAAGAAAGTTTTCGGATCAGAGACAATAGGCAGGAAATGCTGGGAAATTTATCGCGACGACAAACAGCAATGTGAGGATTGTCCTTTGATCAAGGGAATAAATATTGGCGCAACGGAAATATTCGAATCTCATAACATACTTGGAGGAAAAGTATTTGAAATTAATCATACCGGAATGATGTTTCGTGGTAAAAAGGCTATGCTTGAGATATTTAACGATATTACCAAGCGGAAACATGCAGAAGAAAACCTCATAGAATCAAAAGAAAAAGCTGAAGAGAGTGACAGGTTAAAAACCGCATTTTTGCATAATATATCACACGAAATAAGAACACCGATGAATGCCATTGTGGGGTTTGCCAACCTTTTGAGAGATCCCAATCTAACACAAGATGACCAGTTTTCATACACTGATATCATTTCAAAAAGCAGCCAGCATTTACTTTCTATTGTTAATGATGTTGTGGAAATGGCGAATGTTGAAGCAGGAAAGTTGAAGATGAGTATGAACGACTTTCATCTGAACAGTCTTCTCAATGACTTGTATCAACAGTTCAAACCAAAGGCAGATCTTCAGAATATTGAAATCAGTTTCAAAGCCCCCGATTCTGTTCATTTTAGTCATTTTCAGACTGATAGCACTAAGTTGGTTCAGATTCTCTCGAATCTGATCAATAATGCTTTTAAATTCACAACTGAAGGCAGGATAATGTTCGGCTACGAAATGGTTGATGGTTTCCTCGAATTCTATGTTTCAGACAGCGGAATAGGCATTGATAGTAATCAGCATTCAAAAATCTTTGAACGTTTTTACCAGATCGATAGCACAGAATCACGATTCCATGAAGGAACTGGTCTGGGACTTTCGATATCCAAAGCTTATGTAGAACTTCTTGGTGGGAAAATTTGGCTGAAATCGGAAATGGGAAAGGGTTCTGTCTTTTATTTTACGATTCCTGCTAGCTAAAAATCTCAGTATATATTTTATCTGATGTCTGCTGTAAATGTATCACCCTCCTTAATGTCACCGCTTTGCCAGCCTCTTCTGAACCATTCCTTTCTTTGTTCGGAGGTACCATGAGTGAAGGCATCAGGAACTACACGACCCTGGTACTTCTTCTGCAGATTATCATCACCGACAGCTGCCGCAGCATTAATTGCTTCCTCAAGATCTCCTGCCTCGAGTGTTTCAAGCATTTGTTGAGCATAATGAGCCCATACTCCTGACAAAAAATCAGCCTGAAGTTCAACCCTTACTGAGAGGTCGTTTGCCCGCTTTTCGTTAAGTTCTGATTTTTGCTTATTGACCTGATCGAGGATGCCGAGAAGATTTTGAACATGGTGCCCTATCTCATGTGAAATGACATAGGCAACAGCAAAATCGCCGCTGGCTCCGAACTTTGTCTTGAGCTGATCGCAAAAACTCAAATCGATATAAACTTTTTCATCTGTTGGACAATAGAAGGGCCCACTTGCCGAACTTGCCAATCCGCATGCCGATTCTACCTGGTCCCTGAAAAGTACCAGCTGCGGAGGACGGTATGTTGATCCTGATTGTTCAAACAGGCTTCCCCAGACTGTTTCGGTATCTTTCAGAACAACAGAAACAAATTGTGCCATCTCATCCTCTGCGGGGGTTGTTGAAAACTGTTCAGTTCCCGTTTCGCCGGGAGAGATGTTAAGGAGCTGGGATGGATCTCCTCCAAGGAGCATTACAATTATTACTATTACTATTGTCCCAATACCTCCGCCCGCTGCCATCCGCCCGGTTGACATTCCTCTGCGGTCCAAAATATTTCCACTACCCTGTCTTCCTTTCCATTTCATAGCATTAAGAGTTAATTTAATCTATTACAAAGTTACTCTAAAGTCATAATCTAATCAATTTTTAGAAGCCGATAATGATTATATTGTATTCATTATTGCATGATTTAATAAATCATCCTCTGAAATGTAACAATCAATAAAAAAAGTCGTCTATCTTATTAAACGGCGATTTTTAAATGCTACAACACAATTTTTCCCAAAGTGCACGTTAAAATATAATATTGTAATATAATCGGACTGTTTAAGCTCGAGAACAGGTTTCCTTGAGGAGTTGAAAGTTCTTTTCTCACTTCATCAGAAAGATATAAAGATAAAAATGCTTGATAAACTTTCCTGATAGCTTAATATAATATTCTTGTCCGTATGGTATGCGGTATGTTCCTGAGATCGTTCACTATAGATGGATCAAATTCGCTTTCAGTTTCAATAATCACGTAGCCTATATCGGAATCAGTCTGAAGGTATTCTGCAGAAATGTTGATGCCTTTTGAGCTGAAAAAATTATTAATCTCAAGCAATACCCCGGGTACATTTTTATGGATATGCAGGAATCTCTGTTTTGAACAGTTTGGCTGAAGTGAGATCTCTACGAAATTAACAGCCCCGATTGTTGATCCGGTGTCGCTGTATTTTACTAATTTTTCGGCCACCTCCAATCCGATATTTGCCTGGGCTTCAATTGTACTCCCGCCTATATGCGGAGTTAGGATTGCATTATTGAATTCCTGTAGTTCACTTATAAAAGGTTCGTCTGATGAAGCAGGTTCATTTGGAAATACATCCGCAGCCAATCCGCCAAGATGTCTGGATCTTAAACTTTCAGCCACAGCGCCGTAATCCAGCACATCTCCACGGGATGCGTTAATCAGACACGCCCCTTTTTTCATCATTTTCAGCTGCTCAGTGGAAATCATTTTCCTTGTATATTCTGTTGAAGGAACATGTATTGTCACTGTATCCGCGGCTCTGAGGAGATCGGCAAGTGTTGAAACAGGTGTGGCATTTCCCAGACTCAGCTTTTTTTCTATATCAAAATATATGATTTTCATACCCATGCTCTCAGCAAGGATTGAAACCTGTGAACCAATATGTCCGTAGCCAACTATCCCAAGGGTCTTGCCTCTTATCTCCATAGAATTATTAGCTGATTTCATCCACACCCTGTTATGCGCCAGGGCATTTTTCTCAGGAATGCCTCGCATTAACATAATACACTCAGCTATAACGAGTTCTGCAACCGATCTGGTATTTGAAAAAGGTGCATTGAATACCGGAATTCCCAGAATCTTGGCGTGTGTTGTATGCACCTGGTTGGTTCCTATGCTGAAGCATCCGATTGCCATCAGCCTGGGAGCCTTATTTATCATTTCTTCATGTAACTCAGTACGGCTTCTTATACCGATGATATGTGCCTGCTGAAGCTTAATTTCAAGTTCAGCTTCTGATAAAGCATCCTTGTAACATTCAATATCAGTATAACCATTTTGCCTGAAATAATTTTCGGCATTTTCATGAATACCTTCAAGCAGTAAAACTTTAATTTTGCCTTTGTCCAGTGAGTACTTTTTCATTAATGATTTTGTCTGAATTTGAAATTTTGGTTAAATATAGTAAGAGAAATATAATCATAGCTTAACAGAACAGATTTTTCTATGATTTGTGCTTAAAAATAGTATAATGAAGATAAAAACGAGGAGGCTACAGATTATACTTCCTGAAATCACTTTAAAGAAGGTAAATAAAATTCGCTCCACATAATTCATCTTGAAACTATTGAATCTTCATGATACCGAGACGTGCATCCAATAAATCAAGATACTTGTCTTTCATTGCTTTTGATAAGAAACTGAGATTAATCAACTCTTTCCATTTGGGGATTGCAGAAGAAATAGTTACCAGAACATTATCAATGGTTTTGGAAGTTAATTCACATCGTTCTATTCCAAAATAGGGAACAAGCATATTACGTGTTAAATGCTTTTTCTTTCCTTCCAGAGTTAATGCAATTTCTTCCTCAGGCTTTCTATATTCAATTGTAGTATTGACAAGATCATAACATGGTGATAGTTTGACTTTTCCATCTTCAGTGATAACAGAGAAATTTTTAAGATGTCCATCATCATTGCCAATAAGGTAATTGAATATGACCAGTTTAAATAATACTAACTTTTCAAGCGAGGGGAAAGTACAGAATTTATTAATCACTCCTACAACCTTCTCCATACTATAATCATATTTTGTATCTCTGCTTAACCCTGCTAATTGAGCAAAATCTTCAATAGGAATTTTTTCATTCTGTCCTATCCTATCAAACCTTTTGATGAAATAAGTCAGGGTGTTGTCCTTTGACCAAATTAAACCGTGTAATGGAATTTCTAAACCAATCTCATCTGCAAGTCGCATTGTCAGGTCTTCATTCTCCGGCATTTCTGGAAAATATTGATGCTGTGGTTTAAGAATATATCTTCCTCCTGTTTCTATAATTGCGAATTTTCCTTCTTTGATGTTTAATTTAGCACTTAACTTCGGCTGCACTCCCTGAATGGACATTTTTGAGGCACGATTATAAGCCTCTTTTCTTTGTTCTTCTGCAGTATATTCAAGGTCTTTCAGTGAAGTTAATTCTGCTGATAACTGCTTAAGTCCTGTTTCACTGTATCGGTTATCTCCACAAGGATCATATGTAATCGGGCAACGGTTCATTCTTCAACTTCTTTTACTGTAACAGCACCAACCATATCGTCTCCAACAGCAATCAGTTGGGAGAAATAATCATACTTATCAATTTTTTTTAATTTCAATAATCCTTCCAACTGAATTCCTTCTGGCAGTAACCCATCAAAAAAAGGTGGAAATCTGTCGAATTTGTAGACCTTCTCCTTTGTTGGCATTGTTTGTGATACCTCAACACCATTATACCCGTTAATGTATTCAAATACATACTCTTTACCTTTGATTAGTTCAGTAAAAGTTCCAGCCTCGACCGCTTTCACATATACTTTAGCCTTTCTCATTTCCTATACTTGTCAAATTCTCCATCAATGGACTTGTTAATACTATTTTTATATTCAGCACCTTGAGAATTTTTCGTAACGTATCCAATTGAACGGATTCCTTTCCTTTCTCAATATCATAAATGACGGTTTTCCCAATTCCTGCCAGTTCTGCTAACTGTACACGACTTAATTTGGCTGCCTTTCTATGCAACATTATTACTTCTGCTAATTCCTTAGGTTTTGCCATTTTTTACCTTTATAGCGGTAAAAGTAAACAATTTCTTTAATACCAGCAAGCAATTGGCGTATTATTACTGCCATGGCAGTAATAAAAGCATAATAGGTCATTCCATAATGTAAAAATCTTACATATTACTGCTATAGCGGTAAAAATAGTTAGGGTGGTCATTCCGCAGTTTTATTACTGGAAAAACCAGTGGCCTTTACCACATTTTGGCCGGAGTAAATTGACCATATTTTGCCGGACTTAAAAGATTGTTTATAAGGTACATAGGATAATTATAACCTGACTGGCCAAATAGCCTGTTCGTCTTCTGCACTTCGCCAAAAGGAATTAGTGATATTATTGCAAATGTAACTATAATATAGTTACATTTGCAATAATGTTTTACTCATGAGTACAAAAGAAAAAGTAATAGCGGGTTTTTTAAAACAGCCCAAAGATTTTACATATCAGGAACTATCACGGCTTTTGAGTGGCTTTGGTTACGTGGAAGAAACGAAAGGGAAGACTTCTGGTTCAAGGGTAATGTTTTTTCACAAGGAAAAAGAACACTCCATTATGATTCATAAGCCACATTCTGGGAACATTATCGAATTATACGTGATGAAGTATATTTTGCAAGAGCTTATAGCGATTGGTTTTATAGAAAAAGAAAACGAATAAATATCAAAATTATGAATACACTAGAGTATAAAGACTTTGTTGGAAGTGTCAATTTTAGCGAGGAAGATGATGTATTCTTTGGCAAAATCGAAGGAATTAACGCTTTAGTAACGTTTGAAGGGCAAACCGTGCAAGATCTTAAAAGAGCATTTCATGATGCTGTATCGGATTATCTCGAACTTTGCAAAGCAAAAGGCATTAAACCCCAAAAGACCTATACCGGAGTTCTTAACGTTCGGCTTACTCCGGAGATACATAGAAGGGCTGCAATGATTGCAGTAAAGAGCGGTACAACATTAAATGGTTTTATCAAAAAAGCGGTTGAAAAAGAATTGAAACAGAATTAACTTAACTACTATAAACAGGAATACTATTAGCAGAAGCTTTCATGTACTGCAAACATTCGTTAAATGAATTTTGCAAAAAAAAAAGACCCTAACTTCTTGGGTTAGAGTCTTTTGTGGAGCTGGCGGGAGTCGAACCCGCGTCCAGTCAAGGAGACCATATGCTTTCTACATGCTTATTTCTGCTTGATTGTTGGGAATTGACAGGTGCAGAACAACCTAGCAAAACCTTAGTTCCTGTTTGTTTCGCCTTCCGATCGGAACAATCTTCAGACTAGCCCCGGATTGCGTGCGTCTCCGTGTCGGGTTGGATCAGGGCTTGACCGCCCGGGAAACGTCTCGTCCAGGCACATGTGCCTGGAAATTCTGCCTTTCGGCGGAAAAGCTTAAGTTACTGTTATTCGCTTAAGCAGCGAGAGCGTAATTGTTTTCGCCTTTTGTTGTTTTGTGACACGGTAAAAGTGACGCGCCACCACACACTGCATGCTTACATAACACCTCTCATGCTGTCAAAACCAGTCAGCCCCATGTTATGAAGACCTTCAAAGTTACTAAAATATAGTTAAACTAAAAGTCAAACTGCAAAAATCAGGCCGAAAATTGTATCTTCACATCTGTAATTTTAGCCTCATAAGTGGAGAAAATTTTAAAAGTCGGAATCTTGCGTGAGACAAAAAACCCTCCTGACAGGAGAGTCCCACTCACACCGCCTCAGATAATTGCACTTGAGGAGCTTTATCCTTCTGTCAGATTTTATGTTCAGCCAAGCGATGCCCGATGCTATTCCAATGAGGAATATGAATATCTTAATATCCCCATGAAAGAAGATCTTCGTGATTGCGACATTCTGATGGGTGTAAAAGAGATTGATTATCAGACTTTTATTTCAGGAAAAACTTATCTTTTCTTTGCACATATAACAAAGCAACAGTCACATAACCGTAAATTAATCAGAGAGATGGCTGATAGAAATATCACACTCATTGATTATGAGCATCTGACAAATGAAAATGGTGAACGACTGGTTGCATTTGGAAGGCATGCCGGAATTGTTGGGGCTTATAACGGACTCAGAGCCAGAGGTATAAATACAAACAGATTTAAACTTAAGCCTGCACACCAATGTCATGATCTTGATGAAATGTGGGCCGGGCTTCGGTTAATACACTTTATGCCGGGTTTGAAAATCCTTGTTACCGGTAAAGGCAGGGTAGCATCAGGAGTTGTTGAGACTCTCAATATCTGTAACATTGTACAGGTTAGCCCGGAGGATTATCTTACGAGGGAATTTGATGTTCCGGTTTTTTCACAGATAGGCCCCGAGTATTATTCGAAACACAAAGACAACCGGAAATTCAATTTTAAACATTTTGTAGAAAAACCCGGGGAATATGAATCAGATTTTTTCAGATTTGCAGCTGTAACCGTCATACTTATTACCGGACATTTCTGGAACCCGGCTTCACCAGTATTTTTCACAAAGGATGAAATGAAAAATCCGCTTTTTAAAATTTCAATTATAGCTGATATAAGCTGTGACCTGAATGGTCCTATTCCTTCAACTACCAGGGTAACAACTATTTCAGATCCATTTTATGATTACAATCCGCATCTCGAAATTGAGGAGCCGGCATTTTCACGGTCATCTAATATTACTGTAATGTCAATCGACAATCTCCCGGGCGAACTTCCCAGGGATGCATCACTTGATTTTGGAAGGATGCTGACTCAGGATGCAATGCATGATCTTCTGGCTGGAGCTAATACACCTAAATTAGACAGAGCTACAATTCTTAAAGACGGAAAGTTAACTCCCCGCTATTCATATCTTAATAATTATCTTAATGCTTTATAGTTACAGGCAGAGGCTCACGGAAAATTATTTTTTTAACCGATGCCATGAGTCTTGCAGCCTTTTGTTTCATATATCTACTTAACTTTTTATAGCTATGCGAAAAACCCTTTGGTTTATTCTTCTTATCGTATCGATTCAACTTCATGCCCAGGAGGACAATGTTCCTGTTGTTGGTGTTAGTGACAAACGAACTGATGTCTATGGGCTTAAAAATGCCCGCATTATGGTGGATTATCAGACCACCCTTGAAATAGCTGATATTCTGATTTCAAACGGAAGGATTGAGGCTGTTGGCAACAATCTCACTTTTCCAAAAGGTGCAATAATTTATGATCTGGAGGGAAAAACAGTTTACCCGTCTTTCATTGATGCATATGCCGGCAATTATGGTATCAAAACTATTTCAGCTGCTCTGGATGCAAATCCATATGCTGCATTTATGAATGCCCCAACAGGCAGACAAGCGTCAGTCACAGCTCCTGCTCCACGAATTGCTGATTACTGGAATGATGGAATTAATGCATCATTCGATGTCTCAACTGAATTTATACCCGACCCAGCAACAGCAGGTGAATTCCGCAAAGCCGGATTTGGAGCGGTAGTAGCTTTTAAAATAGATGGTATAGCACGGGGAACATCAGCACTGGTTAGCACTGGTGATGGAAAAGCAAATAATGTGCTTCTGAAAAACAGGACATCAGCAAATTATTCAATAAGCCGCAGCAGGTCTGCTGATATTTATCCCGCAGCTCAGTTTGGGATAATAGCGTTGCTGAGGCAGCTTAACTATGATGCCCAATGGTATAAGCAGCTACCGTCAGGTTATTTTTACGATGACGGTCTAACTGCATATAATTTAAATCTTTCTCTCCCACAGATTTTTGAGGTAACCAATAAACTCGAAATCATGCGTGCTGATAAAATTGGGAAAGAGTTTGGCATTAATTACATAATCAAGGGGGGAGGGGATGAGTACCAGGCACTTGATGACATTAAAAATGCAGGGAATAAACTTATTGTGCCACTCAATTTTCCTGAAGCTCCGGATGTGAAAGATCCCTATGATGCTGCAGCCGTCTCATACAAAACCCTCAAACATTACGACCTTGCACCAACCAATCTCTCAAGAATTTCAAATGCAGGACTTACGTTCGCAATCACATCTTCAGATCTGAAATCACGAACAGCCTTTCTGACAAACTTAAGAAAAGCTGTCAAATATGGACTATCTGAAGCAGAGGCGTTTAAGGCATTAACCTATACTCCGGCAAGTATGATAGGTGCATCAGATTTTGTCGGTGCTGTAAAGAAAAATATGGTAGCGAATCTGCTGATAACTTCCGGAAATATATTCAATGATGATTGCGTGATTTATGAAAACTGGGTTCAGGGAATTCCCTACCGTTTTGTTGATCTCAGGACCAGAGATATCCGCGGAACATATTCGTTCAAGGTTGATACTGCTGATTTTAAATTAATTCTGTCAGGAACATTTGATAAACCGGTTCCAAAATTACTTTTGGATACTACTGAAATAAAAAGTGTATCTTTTACACTTGATAGAGATATTATAAGCATCAGCTTTGACAGATCGAATCAGAAATTCAGGTTATCGGGATATGTCATGGGAAAAGATCTTGAGGGAAAAGGCCAGCTTGAAAATGGTAACTGGGTAACCTGGAAAGCTTCTTTTACAAGTGATAAGACAGAAGGTGCAAAGCAACCAAAGAAACCGACCCCTTTATCGGAGGTTGGAAAATTGGTGTATCCTTTTTCCGCGTATGGACAAACTGAACTTCCAAAACAAAAGGATATACTTATTAAAAATGCCACTGTGTGGACCAGCGAGAAGGAGGGCAACCTTTCAGGAACAGATGTTCTTGTAATAGACGGGAAAATCTCAAAAATAGGAAAGAATTTATCCGCAGGTGGAGAAGTAATGGTTATAGATGCCACCGGCATGCATCTGACCCCGGGGATAATCGACCAGCACTCACATATTGCAATGGATGGAACAAACGAAATGGGACAGGCTATAACTTCTGAGGTCAGGGTCAGCGATGTGATAAACCCCGAAGATGAAAATATATACAGGCAATTGGCAGGTGGGGTAACATTGACTCATATCCTGCATGGTTCGGCAAACCCGATTGGAGGTCAGTCGGTTTTATTAAAACAGCGATGGGGTCTCAGTGCTGAGGAGATGAAAGTTGAAAACCAGGTCGGATTTCTTAAACATGCTCTTGGAGAGAATGTTAAGCGTACTACCAGCAGATACCCCAATACACGTATGGGCACCGAACAGATAATCAGGGATGCTTATCAGAGAGCCGTTGATTATAATGTGGAGTGGAAATCATGGAATGCGATGAAACCGGCTGACAGAACAGGTAAAATTCCTCCCCGACGTGATCTTGAGCTTGATGCAATAGTAGACGTTCTGGAAAAAAGAAGCTTTATCGAGTGTCATACTTATGTTCAGTCGGAAGGAGCAATGATTATGAACCTTGCAAAAGATTTTGGAGTAAAGGTTAATTCACTCATTCATTTTAACGAAGGCTATAAGATAGCAGATCAGATACTTGAGCATGGAGCTGCAGCTTCAGTATTTTCAGATTGGTGGGATTATAAGTATGAGGTTTATGAAGGAATTGCCTACAATGCTGCTTTGTTAATGAATCAGGGAGTACTTACCTGTATCCATTCAGATGATGCTGAAATGGGAAGAAGATTGAACCAGGAGGCGGGTAAAATAATGAAATATGGAGGAGTAAGCGAAACAGAAGCGCTCAAAATGGTAACTATCAACCCTGCAATAATGTTGCATTTGGGCGACAGAACCGGAAGCATTAAAGCCGGAAAGGATGCAGACCTGGTATTGTGGACTGACTACCCTTTATCTGTATATGCGCGCGCATCTAAAACTTTTGTGGACGGTATAATATATTTTGATCAGGAGCAGGATTCCAAAACTAAAGCTCAGATGGACAGTGAACGTAACAGGATTATTGCAAAGATATTAAAGGAGCCTTCACAGCCTTCAACTACTAGCACTGCAAATATTTCAAGACGATGAAACCCACATGATTACTCAAAATCACAAACGCGATAAAAAGGTAATTTTACAATCATGTGCGGTTCCATCATTCCATTAAAATAAAAATTATATTATGATAAAAAATAAAATATATATCTCCATTTCACTGATCCTGACATTTATATTTCAGGCTAATGCACAGAGTCCAGTTGTAGCTCCGGCTCAGAAAAAGCCGGTTATGCTGGTAGGAGGAACCATTCATACAGGAACCGGTGAGGTGATTGAAAACGGTACAATAGTTTTTTCAGGAGGGAAAATTACAGCTGTAGGCAAAAAAGCCGACATCACTTCTGAGAGTTCCGGATATGATGTTATTGACGTAACAGGAAAGCAGATCTATCCCGGACTTATATTTCCAAACACCAGCGTTGGCCTCATAGAAATAGGAAGTGGCGTTGACGTGGCAACAGACAGCAGGGAAATAGGAGAACTTAACCCCAATGTGCGAGCCATTGTAGCCTATAATACTGATTCACATGTTATTCCGGTTTTAAGATCGAACGGTATTCTTCTTGCACAGATAGTCCCGGTTGGAAGTCTGTTACCGGGTACTTCAAGCATAGTACAGTTTGATGCCTGGAACTGGGAAGATGCAGTTTATAAACTAGATAATGGTATTCAGCTTGGCTGGCCGCGGAAAGCTGCTGCGATCGGACGAGGCGGCTATCCTCCGCAGGCTGTGGCCGGTTCAGCAGCTTATGATAAAAGCGTTGAATCACTTGAAAAACTCTTTGCCGATGCGGTGGCATATGCTGGAATTGAGAAACCGGTTGATGTAAACCTCAGGCTTGAGTCTCTTAGAGGACTTTTTGAAGGAACTAAAACTATGTTCATCAGCTCCTCAGAGCCAAAGGGAATAGTAGCAGCCGTATCTTTTGGAAAAAGATACGGAGTGAAAAAAATGGTTTTAGCGGAAGCTGATGAGTCTGCATGGGCTGTTAAGGATTTCCTGAGAGAAAACAACATTCCGGTAATCGTAGCAAATCCGTTAAGTCTCCCGGAATATGATTACAGTGATGTAAGACTTCCATTTAAGCTTGCTGCAATGTTTAAGAAGGAGGGTATTCTTGTTGGATTAACTTACTCCTCACAGGCTTACGGAAACCTGCCATTTGCTGCAGGTCAGACCGTAGCTTACGGACTTACAAAAGAGGAAGCCCTTCAGACGGTAACTCTGAGCAACGCAAAAATTCTGGGCATAGATGATAAAACAGGATCTCTTGAAGTGGGGAAGGATGCAAATATTGTTGTTTCGACAGGTGATCTTCTTGATATGTCAACAAATAATGTTGAATTGGCATTTATTACAGGTAGGAGCATAAATCTGGATAACAAGCATAAACAGCTGTACAACAGGTTTAAAACGAAGTATGAGAATATGAAGTAGCAAACTCAAGCATAATAAATAATCGCATGGTTCCAGCCCGCCTGCGCAAGGGCGGACTGGAACCATGTATCGAATTAGAATCTTACATTTGCATTATGAAAATCGTTATTGCCGGCCCGGCCTATCCTTACAGAGGTGGTATTGCTGAATTCAGCAACAGGCTAGCTCATCAGTTCGAAAAAGATGGTCATGATGTACAAATTGTTACTTTCACCCTTCAGTATCCGAAATTTCTTTTTCCCGGAAAGACTCAGTATACCGATGCGCCATTTCCAGCAGGGTTGAAAATTTCACGCCTGATTAATTCAATAAATCCCTTTAACTGGCTGAAGACAGGCTTAAAAATTAAGCGTGAAAAACCTGATATCCTGCTTTTACGATTCTGGATCCCATTTATGGGACCCTGTTTGGGTACAATTGCAAGGATTGTCCGTTCAAACCACCACACCCGAGTGATATGCATTTTTGATAATGTGATCCCTCATGAAAAAAGGCCGGGAGACAGAATTCTAACAAGATATTTTACCGGAAGTGTCGATGGGGCAATAGTCATGGCATCAACTGTAGGGGAGGAGCTAAAGTTATTCAGAAAAAATTTATTCATGAGGCTAAGTCCGCATCCTCTTTTTGATAATTATGGAAAAGCTGTATTAAAAGATCATGCTTTGTCAATACTGAATCTGGAGAAAGAATATAAATATTTGCTTTTCTTTGGTTTTATCAGAGCATACAAAGGACTTGATCTTCTGATCACTGCATTTGCGGATAAAAGACTGAGAGGCAATAACCTGCGTCTTATAATAGCCGGTGAATTTTATGATGATGCTGTTCAGTACAGGGAATTAGTTAAAGAATCCGGAATTGAAAGTGAAGTGGTTTTCTTTGACAGGTTTATTAAGGATGATGAAGTGCCACTTTTCTTCAGTATAGCCGATCTGGTGGTTCAGCCTTATAAAACTGCCACGCAGAGCGGGGTGACGCAGATTGCATTTCATTATGAAAAGCCAATGCTGGTTACTGATGTCGGAGGCTTGAAAGAAATAGTACCTGACGGCAAATGTGGTTATGTTGTACAGCCTGAGCCTGAGTTTATTGCTGATGCGATTTTCGATTTCTTTGAGAACAACAGGAAAGACACATTCACGAAAGGCGTGAAGCTTGAAAAAGAAAAATATTCATGGGATAGGATGACAACAGCCATACTTGAGGTTTATGAAAATATTTCTACTTCCCTAATGTAAAAAAAATAAAAGGACAAGTCTATTGCATGTCCCTTTGCATCAGTTATTTAAAGTTACATATTTATCTTACTCTTAATGAGATAAGTATTTCTCTCAGAGGAAGTGCGATTTATCAATTCCCCCAGAAAGCCTGTCAGAAAAAGTAAAGAGCCGATGATCATTACTGTGAGGGCAATATAAAAAAATGGACTATCAGTAACGAGCGGAGATTTGAGATGATGTTGTATGAAAAGAATTTTCCTTATTCCGAGTGATCCTGCCATTATGAATCCCAGCAGAAACATCAGTGTGCCAATTGATCCGAAAAGATGCATTGGATTTTTCCCAAACCTGGTTATAAAACCTATTGTTAATAAATCGAGATAACCCTTTATAAATCTGTCGATTCCGTACTTTGTTACCCCATATTTTCGTGCCTGGTGCTCAACAACCTTTTCTCCGATTTTCATAAATCCGGCTTCACGGGCAAGCATGGGGATGTAGCGATGCATCTCGCCATATACCTCAATACTTTTCACTACTTCATTACGGTATGCTTTAAGGCCGCAATTAAAATCATGAAGTCTTATGCCCGACGATAATCTTGCAGTTCCGTTATATATTCTGCTTGTATATCGTTTAATCAGAGGATCGTAACGTTTTTTCTTCCATCCTGAAACAAGATCATAACCATCATCATGTATCATCCTTACCAGTTCGGGAATTTCCTCTGGACTGTCCTGTAAATCTGAATCCATAGTAATTACAACATCTCCCATAGCTTCACTGAAGCCCGTATGCAGAGCTGCTGCCTTGCCATAGTTTCTCCTGAATCGTATTCCTTTTACTGAAGTATTGCTTCCTGCCAGTTCTGTTATCCTTTCCCATGAAGAATCATTACTGCCATCATCTATGAATAAGATCTCATATGAAATCTTATTGGATAAGCATACTCTTTCAATCCATTCAGATAGTTCACGGATCGATTCTTCTTCATTGTAAACGGGTATAACAACCGAAAGGTCCATATAGAAAGTGATTTCTTACTGATTTACCGGAGTATCAATCAGAGGGTTTCCCTCTTTTCTGACAAAGATTCCGATTATAAGCGAAAGAATTAATCCCCATAACATATTTCCGAAAATACTGAGAGGAGCCATGATTTCGGGATTCATAATTTTTTCCTGAAATTGTCTGCCGGCTTCAATCTGAGCTTCAGACATACCTCTTTTCAGCATCATTTCTTCTGATGCTGCCATTTGTTTATTCAATAAATCGGGATCAATAATGCCATAAAGAATATAAGTAAAAATTCCAATTAAAATTGCATAATAGAGACAAATTACCACACCTGCTCCAAGTGCCTGACCATAAGTCATTGAGCCATGAAGAAAATTATCCCGGTAAGATTTGACCAGAAAGTAGAGAACAATAAACTGCAATGCTATAAAAATATATCCCTGAGCTTTGTTGAATGAGAGATCGAGGAAATACATTACCAGGGTATAGACTATCCCTATAAGACCCAAAATAATTCCATTTGTTATATTTGCCTTCCAGACATTGACATTTTGTTCCATAATGTTAGGTGTTAGGTTTATTGTTAAACGTTTAACAAATATAATGCAAAAAAAAGAAAGAGCCTTGTGGTTAATTTGGAATATTTATTTGGCTGCCTTCACAGAATTATGTATTTTTGCACAGGGTAAGTCTTATACGACCAGCTCCTGCTGAACTCCCCCAGGATCGGAAGGTAGCAAGGGTAGGTAGTTGTAGCGGTGCGATATAAGTAGCTTACCCTTTTTCTTTTGTATAAAGTGATAGGAAAGAGCCATGTAAATCCAATCATTCAACCTTGAGGAATTTTTAGTTTATGCTTATCCGTATTTATCCGGAAAATCCAAACAAAAACCATATCAGACAAGTTTCTGATACGCTCAATGCGGGCGGCATAATAATCTATCCCACAGACACTATTTACGCTATCGGTTGCGACATTAAAGCTACCAGATCAATCGAAAAGATTGCAAAGCTTAAGGGACTAAACCCAAAAAATCCCGAACTATCCCTGATTTTTCATAGCATGAGCCAACTCTCTGAGTATACTATAATCAGGGATAACTCATTGTTTAAGTTATTAAAGCGAAATCTTCCCGGAGCCTTTACCTTCATCGTATTGGCTAACAGTCAAATCCCCAAATTATTCAAAAACAAGAAAAAGACAGTAGGTATAAGAATACCTGATAATAATATTGTTCTTGAAATCGTTCGCGAACTTGGCCGCCCGATCATTACAACATCTGTGCATGACCCTGATGAGCTGACAGAATATACTACTGATCCGGAACTTATATATGAAAAGTTTCGCGACTTTGCTGATATAGTGATAGATGGAGGATATGGAAAAAATGAAGCTTCTACGATTGTTGACTGTACAGGAGATGAGATTGAAATAGTCAGGCAGGGTCTGGGAATTCTTGAAGTCTGATTTAAGGTCCGAAACATTATTTCTTATAAAAACTTCTTGTAAAGAGTATTAAGACGGTAATAAGCTCGAGACGACCCAATAACATGAGTATTGTAAAAAACCACTTCCCGGCTGGCGGAACCATAGAATAATCAGAGAATGGCCCAAATGCTCCCGGTCCATAACCAATATTTCCCAGTAACGCTGCAGATGTACCAAATGATGTAATTATATCATAACCCATTACAGCTATTACGATAGTGCTCAAACAAATAATAATAAAATAGAGCGCCAGAAATACAAGTATATTATAGACAGTGCTTTGCGGAATAATTTTATGATCAAGCAGCACTGGAATAAATGCATTTGGATGGATTGTCCGTTTCATTTCCTGCCGGCTGCTTTTAGTAATAATAAGTAGCCTTATTATCTTGAGATTGCCACTTGAGGAGCCTGAAGTACCTCCAGTATACATAAGAAAAAATAATACCAGCAGGAGTAAACTGCCCCATAGATTATAGTCCTCTGTATAAAACCCTGTTGTTGTTAAAATAGATACAACATGAAATGAGCCGTCAAGTATTGACTTGCCGAGTGAGTATCCTGGTTTTGAACTTAATAGCGATGAGGCTGTGATAATGAATAAAATACAGATTATCAAGTAATATTTGAATTCATTATTCTCTATTACCTTTTTGAAATTACGTTTAAGGATAAAGTAGAATATTGTCAGATTTGTTCCGGCAATAAACATGAATAACGTTATTATTACCTTTATGTAGGGAGATGTAAAAGCTGAAATTCCACCGTTCCGGGTGGAAAATCCCCCTGTAGATATCGTTGAAAATGAGTGACAAACAGAATCAAAAATTGTCATGCCACCCGCAAAAAGTAAAAATGCTTCTATAAAAGTTATTACCACATAAATAACTATCAGTCTTCTGGCCGCATCCATAATTCTTGGATGAATTTTGTCAGTTGATTGTCCTGAAAACTCAGAAATTGAGATTTGTACATTAATTGTTTTAACAACAGGGAGTATTGAGAGAGAAATAAATATTATTCCGACACCACCCAACCACTGTGTTAAGCTTCGCCAAAAAAGTATTCCATGTGGTAATGCTTCAATGTCAGTAAGAATTGTTGCCCCGGTGGTAGAAAAACCGGACATTGATTCAAAAAAAGCATTGGTAAAAGAATTGATTGAACCGCTATAGATATAAGGCAATGTTCCAAATAGACTGAAAAGCAGCCAGATACCAGTTACAATTATATATCCCTCCCTGTTGCCATACATTTTTTCTTCATTTCGCAAAGGCGTGAAAACAATAATTGCAATGAAAATGGTTGTGAGACCTGCAAACAGGAGAGAAGATGCAGCGGATTCTTTATAGAAAAGTGAAACACCGGCCGAAGCGACCATAAAAAGACCTTCAAGAATAAGAAGCATACTGAAAACCCTTGCAATAATTCTGAAGTTGATCATATCAGATCAGCTGAAAAATTTGGATAATTTCTCATATGCCGAAGGAAGAGTGAACACAACCACCTGGTCGTTTGCCTTGATGATAGTATCACCGGTTGCAATAAAAGGTATGCCATCACGTGTTCCTCCGCCAACTATAGCATCTTTCGGAAAGTCAATGCCCCTGAGAGTGCCACGGGTTATTTTTGCATTTGGCGGAACATTGAATTCAAGAATTTCAGCATCGGTTCCGGTCATATATTTTACCTGCGTAACATTCGGACTCGTAGTGTGACGGAAAATCCTGCTTGCAGCTGATATTTTCTTATTAATAATTGTATCAATTCCTGTATTCTCTGCAAGGCTGATATACTCCATGTTTTCAACTTCTGCAATTGTCCTTTTTACTCCCATTTTTTTGGCAAGCAGACAAGATAAGATATTGGTTTCTGAATTACCGGTTACAGCAACGAAAGCATCCATTTTTGTTATTCCTTCCTGTTCAAGAAGCTCAACATTCCTGCCATCGCCATTTATAATAAGTGTATTATCAAGTATGCCGGCTAATAGCTCACACCGGTCAATGTTGGCATCAATCAGCTTAACTTCACAGTTTTTCTGCATGTATAATGCAATATGTTTGCCAATTCTGCTGCCTCCAAGGATCATTATACTTTTTGCTTCAAAATTCTCTTTCCCTGAAGTTTTCATCATCTCAGCAATTCCTTCATTAGTGGAAATAACGAAAACCAGATCTCCTATCTGAAACTGTTCCTTTCCCCTTGGAATGATAGTCCTGTCATTTCGTTTTATTGCAACAGCCCGGTATTTATCTGTCTTATGACTTATCGAAATTTCTTCCAGACTTTTGTTAAGAATCGGTGCATTTTCATCCAGCTTCTGGACAAACATCGATAGCTTCCCTCCCGCAAACTCCATAAATTCAGTTGTCCCGGTCTCCTGCAGCAGGCTCAGTACTTCTCTCGCAGCAATAAGCTCAGGATAAATAAGAGAATCAATACCAAGCGACTTGAAATAATCAGTCATTTCAGTGTTCAGGTAATCGATGTTATCTATACGTGCTATTGTCTTTACTGCTCCAAACTTCTTTGCAAGAATGGCTGCAGTGATATTTGTGTCTTCCGAATGAGTAACAGCAATAAACAGGTCGGTTTTTTTATGCAGAAAATCCTTGAGCATCTTAACAGATGTGGCAGAGCCCATAAAAGTAAGAACATCAAGAGTGCCTTCTATAGGTTTTAAACTATCTATTTCCGGATCGATCAGAATTATTTCGTGGTTTTCATTAGATAACATCTTGGCAAGATGTGTCCCAACTTCTCCCGCTCCGGCAATTATTATTCTCATAAAAAATATTATTGAAAAAACACGACAAAGTAAGAGATAAATAGCTTAAAACTCAACCTTTTCTGCATTTATTTTTACTTGTTTACAGACGAGATACGTATGCACCTGACTTCCTTACAAAATGAATTGTGTCAATATCCTGATTTATGAACTGGTATGGTAATGAAAATGTAGCAGAGACTTCAGGGCTTATTATAATTTCTCTTGCCGGATGTACCGATTTTACATTTTCCGCAATATGGGGATACAAACCGACAAGCACTATGATATCAGGCTTGACCAATTGTAAGTCAGTTAGATTAAGTGTATTGCAAATAAGGATTCTTTTTTTACCGACGTCGATTTTACGCGTGATAATATCTTTCCGATTCATTTTTAACCGCAGCCCCTGTGTGTCAGAATGTTTAAGGACCTCTTTATTTAATTCAATTGAATCGGAGTAAATATTCAGAACATTTCCACTTCTGATTCCTACAGGTGATGAGCCATTTGTGTTAAAAACAATTAATTCTTTTGAAGTTGAATTAAGCATTATTTTTGCCGTACCTGCAAGTATAAAAAGGAGAAGGGCTGTTACTGGTATAGTAATTGAAAAGGATTCTTTGTTTAAAATGTAAGTAGCAAACAACCAGATAGATATAATAAGGAAGATGGCCTCAATTCTGGTTAAACCGATATTATCAATTGTTGACAGTGGTAGGTCGGCGACAAGTCGGGTGAGTGTCTCAGTCACTCCGGTAAGTATACCAAGTACTGTGGCTAAAAATCTTGAGAGGAAAATAACAGGAAAGACCAATGGTACAAAGCACCCGATTATAATTATTAGTGATGACAGCGGAATAATAACAATATTTGACAGAACAAACCAGACGGGGAAGCGATTGAACAGCATAATAGTTAACGACAATGTGCCGGCTTGTGCAACTAAGGAAATAGCTGTTGATTGCCATACCTTGTCAGCCAGCCAGTTTTTAAACAGAAGCTTTGAATATAGAATCTGATAAAAGCTTATAATGAAGATTACTGCTGAATATGATAACTGAAATCCTGCCTCAAAGATCACTGATGGCCTTATCATTATCAATACAAAAGCCGATGCAAGAACTGAGTTGATGCTGTTTACCGGACGCTTCATCAGTGTGCCCGCCTGGATGAAGGAAAACATCAGGGTAGCCCGTAATACAGAAGGTGTTAACCCGGTAACGTATGCAAAAGCCCAAAGGATAAGAAGTGTTATCAAAACCCTTAATAAATTGAGCCTGCCACCAAGAAAAAACAACATTTTAAAAATAAACAAGCTAAGTATTACTGCATGTAAGCCTGAGACAGCCATTATGTGCATTACTCCGGCTTTAATAAAATCCTGTTTCTGATCAGGGTCGAGCATATTCTTCTGTCCCAGTGTGATTGCTGCAACAATAGCAAGAGTATCCCCTTTAATTCCCCTGCTTTCATACATATCAATAATTTTCTTTCTGACTAGTAAAGCTCTGTGAGTAAGCTTTTTGTGTGATTTTCCAGTACGAATGATATCGTCAGTCTGTATAAATGCATAATACCTTATGCCCTGATTTTGCATGAATAACTTATAATCGAATTCATCCGGATTGCCACGGTTTACAATTTCCCGCGGGGTACATGTTAGTGCAAGAATATCACCGGGGACCAATGAAGACAAGACTGTATCTAATTTAGCGTAAAGTATCATCGATCCTTTGATTGGAATGAATCCTTTAACAGATTTCATTTCGTTGAGTTCTACTTCAAGTTTGGTACTCTTTTCTTTTTCAAGAACAAAATCTGAAAGTGTACAGATAAATTGTGAGGACTCATGTTGTAGGTTGGAGATATTCATTTTTTCTGCACTGTACAGGATCAAGCCGCACAAAAATAATGAGGTAGTAAATGTCAGACCATAGATATAATTTGACCGGAATTTATTAAAAAAGAGGCTTATGCAAAATCCGGCAATAATTAATAGTAGTGCCAGGATCAGGAATGCGATATCCGGATTGAAATACAGGCCTGCAATGATTCCTGCGCACAATGGCAGGCCAATACGCAGAAATGGAATTTCCTTATGTAGCACAGTCTGCAATCTTGGAGACTGTATAAAGATATAAAATCTTGATTACTTAACCTTTTGACCTGGCAGAATTGTGTTATAGTCTGCTTCGAATTTTCCTTTACTTATGTCGGTAAGTTTTCCTTTCAGTAGTCTGCGTCTCAGAGGATTTATGCGATCGGGGAAAAGTATTCCATCAAGATGGTCATATTCATGTTGAATAACCCTGGCTTTGTAGCCGTCAAATACTTCATCATGATATTCCCATTTCTCATCGTAATACTGCAGGCGGATATGGGATTCCCTTTTTACCTCTTCACGGATATTTGGGATGCTTAAGCAACCCTCATTCATTGAAACCTGATCACCAACTTTTTCAACTATTTTTGCATTGATGAACACTTTTTTGAAACCGGCGAGTTCCGGCTCATCTTCTGCCACCGGTTCCCCGTCAATAACAAACATACGTATCGATTTACCAATCTGAGGCGCTGCAAGACCTAGTCCTTCAGCATAATGCATGGTTTCAAACATATCTTCAATGAGCTTTTCCAGACCATGATAGTCCTTCTCAATGTCTGAGGCTACTTTTTTTAATACAGGATGTCCGTAAACCAGAATTGGATAAATCATTTTTGTTACTTTTTGTTTTTTCTGCTATCGAGAAAAGACTGGAGAATAATAGATGCACTTATTTTATCCACCATTGCTTTATCTCTACGGCCTTTTTGTTTCACGCCACCATCTATCATTGTCTGAAAAGCTAATTTTGAAGTAAAGCGCTCATCAACAAGATGCACTGGTATGTCAGGAAATTTATTTTTAATTTTTTTTAAAAATGGATCAATGTATTTAACCGATTCGCTGGGTTGATTGTTCATTTGTACCGGATAACCGATAATAAATTCATCGATCTTTTCAGTCTTAAGATAGTTCTGAATAAAATCATCAAATTCATGTGGTTTTACAGTTTGAAGCGGGGATGCAAATATCTGCAAAGGATCTGTAACTGCCAGTCCGATGCGCTTATTGCCATAATCTATACCGATAATCCTTCCCATTTTTTTACAATGGTCAAAAATACGAATAATAATTAAAATGTTGCAATGTAACCACAGTTGGACATAGGCAAAAAGTAAAAGAAAAAGCCACCCCTGAGGATGGCTTTAATTATGTATTTAAAAGCTTTATACAGTTTTGGCAAAATCCATTACAGCAAGCCTTTGATAAGTTTTATATCTCCATTTTGCATTCTCTTCGGCAGCTTTGAAAAGTACTTCAGCTTCGCCCGGGAATGCTTTTACAAGTGAGGTATAACGAACTTCTGAATGAAGGAAATCCTGGAATTTACTCCAATCCGGCTCTTTTGAGTCGAGTGTGAAAGGATTTTTTCCTTCAGCTTCAGCAAGAGGGTTAAACCTGTACATGTGCCAGTAACCAGCCTCAACTGCAAGTTTTGTTTGCGACTGTGTTTTTCCCATACCATCTCTCAGACCATGATTGATACATGGTGAGTAAGCTATAATAAGTGATGGGCCCGGATAGGCTTCAGCTTCTTTTATTGCTTTGAAGTACTGTGCGTTATTCGATCCCATGGCAACCTGCGCAACATAAACATATCCATAGCTCATAGCCATCTGGCCAAGATCTTTCTTACGGATCTTCTTGCCCGATGCAGCAAATTTTGCCACAGCTCCGGCAGGAGTTGATTTGGATGCCTGTCCGCCGGTGTTTGAATAAACTTCTGTATCAAGAACCAGGATGTTAACATCCTCTCCGGTTGCTATAACGTGATCAAGTCCTCCAAAACCTATATCATAAGCCCAGCCGTCACCACCAAAGATCCAATGGGATTTTTTAACAAGATACTGCTCAAGGCTAAGGATTTCTTTTGCAACTTCAGAGTTCTCTTTTTTGCAGGCAGCGACAACTTTGGCTGAAGCGATCCTTGATGGCTCGGCATTATCTTTTTCCCTTAGCCACTCTTCGAAGGCTGCTTTGGTTTCACCGCTAATGGATCCATTAGTCAGTGCTGCACTCATTCGCAACATTATTCTTTCACGGAGTTTATTTGCTCCTACTGTCAGACCGAGTCCATATTCAGCATTATCCTCAAATAGTGAGTTTGCCCATGCCGGTCCATGACCATTCTTGTTATGAGTGTAAGGAGTAGAAGGAGCAGAACCACCGTAAATCGAAGAACAACCTGTAGCATTTGATACCACCATACGGTCACCAAAAAGCTGTGTGATAGATTTGATATATGGGGTTTCTCCGCAACCTGCACATGCACCCGAGAATTCGAATAGTGGCTGAGCGAACTGGCTGTTTTTGACGTTAACAAATTTATCAACAACTGTGTCTTTGTAACCTACTTTTTCATGCATGTAAGTCCAGCGAGGGGCCTCCTCAAGTTGACTTTCAAGAGGTTTCATGATAAGAGCTTTTTTCTTTGAAGGACAAACTTCGGCACAGTTGCCGCAACCTGTACAATCATAAACACTTACCTGGATCTTGAATTTGAATGCTTTTAGCGCGCCCGGTATACCCTGAATAGTTTTTGTATCCTTTGGTGCATTAGCCAGCTCTTCCTCGGTTAGAAGGAATGGTCTGATAGATGCATGAGGACAAACATATGAACACTGGTTACACTGAATACACTCATCAGGCTGCCATTCGGGTACGTTTACTGCGATACCGCGTTTTTCATATGCTGAGGTTCCTGATGGAAAAGTACCGTCTTCCCGGCCCAGAAATGCGCTAACAGGTAAATCATCACCTTTCATTGCATTGATTGGCTCCATTATTTCACGGATGAATTCAGGAATGTCGCGTGTATCTTTTACTTTTTCCACATTGATGGATGCCCATGCAGCAGGGATCTCAACCTTATGAACTTCGGTACCCTTATCAATAGCTGCATTGTTCATTCTGACAATGTCTTCTCCTTTTTTACCATAGCTCTTATAAATAGCCTTTTTCATTTCAGATTCGGCTTTTTCATAAGGAATAACATTTGCTACTTTAAAGAAAGCAGCCTGCATTATTGTATTTGTACGTGTACCCAGACCAAGCTCTTCTGCAATTGCTGTAGCATTGATTATGAAGAAGTTGATATGATGTTGAGCCAGATATTTCTTCATATGATCGGGAAGACGGTTTTTGGTCTCTTCATTATCCCAGATTGAGTTAAGAAGAAATGTACCATTATCCTTAAGGCCTTTGAGCATATCATATTTATCGAGATATGAAGGAACGTGGCATGCAACAAAATCAGGGGTATTAACAAGATAGGGTGAACGGATAGGCTTGTCACCAAAACGAAGGTGAGAAGTTGTAATACCACCCGATTTTTTTGAATCGTAAGCAAAATATGCCTGGCAATATTTATCTGTTGAGTCACCGATAATTTTGATAGAGTTTTTATTCGCTCCTACAGTGCCATCAGAACCTAGTCCGTAAAATTTCGCAGAATATGTACCGGGAAGTGCGACATTTATCTCAGGAAGGAAAGGAAGAGATTTAAATGTAACATCATCAGTTATACCGACTGTAAATAATTGTTTTGGTTCTTTCAGTTTCATGTTTTCGAAAACAGAAAGTATCTGGCTTGGAGTTGTGTCTTTTGAACTTAATCCATAACGACCACCTATAACAACAGGCCTTTGATCCTGATTATAAAACATGTCTTTGATATCCAGATACAAAGGTTCACCTGGTGCTCCGGCTTCTTTTGTCCTGTCAAGAACGGTAATTTTCTTTACTGTTTTTGGGTATACGTCAAAGAAATATTTTGCAGAGAAAGGACGATACAGATGAACACTGATCAATCCTACTTTCTCTCCTTTGGCTCTCATATAATCAATTACCTCTTTTGTAGTATCGGTAATTGAGCCCATGGCAACGATAATGTTCTCGGCATCAGGAGCTCCGTAGTATGTGAAAGGTTTATATTGTCTTCCTGTAATTTTCGTAATTTCAGCCATATATGAGTTTACGATATCGGGTACCGGCTCATAAAACTTGTTAATAGCCTCTTTAGCCTGGAAAAAGATATCAGGGTTCTGGGCAGTTCCTCTTGTAACCGGATGCTCAGGATTAAGCGAATTCTGGCGGAACTGTTTCAATGCATCCAGATCTATCAGATTTTTAAGATCTTCCATCTCAAGATATTCTATTTTCTGAACTTCATGAGATGAACGGAAGCCATCAAAGAAATGAAGGAATGGAATTCTCGATTTGATAGCTGAAAGATGGGCAACTCCGGCAAGATCCATTATTTCCTGTACACTACCGCTGGCAAGCATCGCAAAGCCTGTCTGACGTGTAGCATAAACATCGCCGTGGTCACCAAATATTGAAAGTGCATGTGCTGCAACAGTACGTGCAGTTACATGAAAAACACCCGGAAGAAGTTCCCCGGCTATTTTGTACATATTAGGGATCATAAGAAGTAATCCCTGAGAAGCTGTAAATGTAGTACATAAAGCACCTGACTGAAGAGCACCATGAACTGCGCCTGCAGCTCCTGCTTCTGATTGCATTTCGACAACTTTTACCTGTTCCCCAAAAATGTTCTTTAGTCCGCTGGCGGCCCATTCGTCAACATATTCGGCCATAGTAGAAGAAGGTGTAATTGGATATATGCAAGCGACTTCGCTAAACATATATGCAACATGCGCTGCGGCCTGGTTACCGTCGCATGTTATAAATTTTTTTGTTCCCATGTAGAATATATATAATTTAAAAGAAAGTGCAAATGTAAAAAAAATATCGAATTATTAATTACCGTTCATCGAAACGAGAAATTCTTCATTTGAACGTGCCTGCATCAGCCTGTCACGGAGGAATTCCATAGCTTCCACCGAGTTCATATCGGTGAGGAAATTACGTAAAACCCATATTTTGGCGAGGATATTTTTATTCAGCAGAAGATCTTCACGGCGTGTGCTCGATGCAGGAATATCAATTGACGGAAATATCCTTCTGTTTGAAAGTTTACGGTCGAGTTGAAGTTCCATATTTCCGGTTCCTTTGAATTCCTCAAAAATAACATCATCCATTTTGGAACCTGTCTCAGTCAACGCTGTCGCCAGAATGGTAAGTGAGCCACCGTTTTCAATATTACGTGCTGCACCAAAAAACCTCTTAGGCTTGTGTAGCGCATTTGAATCAACTCCACCAGACAGTACCTTTCCTGATGCCGGTGCCGTGGTGTTAAAAGCTCGTGCAAGTCTTGTAATTGAATCGAGCAGAATTACAACATCATGACCGCACTCAACAAGCCTTTTTGCCTTTTCAAGTACAATATTGGCGACTCTGCAATGTCTTTCAGCCGGTTCATCAAAAGTAGATGCTATTACTTCAGCCTTAACATTTCTCGCCATATCAGTTACCTCTTCAGGCCGCTCATCTATAAGCAATATCATAAGATAAACTTCAGGATGATATTTTGCAATTGCATTGGCAATTTCTTGCAGAAGAATAGTTTTTCCTGTTTTTGGCTGAGCAACAATAAGACCGCGCTGACCTTTTCCAAGCGGTGTAAACATATCAATTACTCTGACAGACAATGACCCTTCGCCGGGTTGGCATAATGTAAATTTTTCGTTAGGAAACAGCGGTGTCAGGAAATCAAAAGGAACGCGGTCCCTGATAAAGTCGGGACTTCTTCCATTTATCTCATCTACTTTAATGAGTGGAAAATATTTTTCACCCTCTTTTGGCGGTCGAATTGTTCCTCTTATTGTATCCCCGGTTTTGAGACCAAACAGTTTTATCTGCGACTGGGAAACATATATATCATCAGGTGAGTTCAGATAATTGTAATCGGCTGATCTGAGGAAGCCATAGCCGTCAGGCATTATTTCGAGCACCCCTGTATTATAAATGATTCCTTCAAACTCATAAGGTTTCTCTCTTTTCTCCTCTCTTACCGGTCGACGTTCCATTTCTGTCTCCCTGATCTGATGTTCTACTACTGTATCACTGAAACTGTTTTCGGGTAAAGGTTTATTATCTTCAAAAACCGGTTCTGAATTAATTGCTTCATGAAGTGGCTCATCTACAGGTTCATAGGCTTTTCTTTCATGCTTTTCAGGCTGTTTTTCAAACCTGGGCTGTCTAGGTGATTTATCTTCCGATCTCTTGATGTTTTTCCATGCCTGAATAGGATTCATTTCACCGACAGGCTCCTGACTTTTTACAACTTCAGGCTTATTTTCTGTCACCTCAATTTTTTTCACTGGGTCCTTCCAGTCATTCCTTCGAGGCTCGGGTTTCTTAAGGTCGTCAGGTGATACAGACATTACTGACTCGACCTGTCGTTTAATAACAGGTTTACTAGTTCTTGGGCGTTTGTCCCTTTTCTGGCCGGAATCAAATTCGTTATCCTGATTTTGATTTTGGTTCTGATTTTTGTTCTGAACCCGACCCTGATCCTGATCCTGATCCATCGTTTTTTCGGGCAGGTCTAAAACCTCAGGTTTTTCTTCCGGCTTTTTTTCAGTTGCCTCAACTGCCTGTTGATCAAGGATCTTATAAATTAGATCTTGTTTCTTCAGAGATTCTGGTTTTTTGACTTTAAGTTCCTTTGCTATATCCCTTAAATCGGGAAGCAGCTTTTTACTTAACTCAAGAATGTCGTACATACTGTTATAATGATAAATGGAATTAAGAGATTTTCATGATTTTTTTGGAAAGCGGGTCAAGATTGAAAATTACCCACTGGATAATGCAACTATTTTTACATATCCGAAAAACCGCTGCAATATTAAATAAAATTGATAATATATTCCTTAAAAATTGATGCTAAAATGTTTTGGATTTTCATCAAACCAAATACTAGTTTGATATTCAGCTATGTAAAATATTCGTGCAAGTTAAATAAAAAACCAGTATTATCAAAAATTATTTCACACATAGTTGATTAAGAGATAAATTTTCACTAAAATTGTATCACATGGCCTAATGTATCGTTTATTTACAAATTTACCTGTCTATGCGTCAATTAAAAATTACGAAACAGGTTACTAACCGGGATACTCCTTCTCTCGACAAGTATTTACAGGAGATAGGCAGGGTGGAGCTGATCACACCTGAAGAGGAAGTAACTTTGGCCAGAAAAATCAAATCAGGAGACAGTGAATCTCTCCGGAAACTTGTAAAAGCTAACCTACGATTTGTTGTATCAGTTGCAAAACAGTACCAGAATCAGGGAATGAGCCTTCCTGATCTGATCAATGAAGGTAATCTTGGTCTGATGAAAGCTGCCCAACGCTTCGACGAAACCAGAGGATTTAAGTTCATCTCCTATGCCGTATGGTGGATACGTCAGGCTATATTGCAGGCACTGGCTGAACAGGCAAGAATTGTCAGGCTGCCGGTTAATAAAATTGGCTCCATAAATCGTATTAACAGGGCTTTTGCCCGTCTTGAACAGGAATATGAAAGGGAGCCCTCCTCACAGGAGATTGCCGAGACTCTTGAAATGATACCCGAGGATGTAAAGGATGCCCTCAAAACCAACGGGAGGACTGTTAGCATGGATGCACCCATAAGCTCGGAGGAGGATAATAACATGTGCGATGTTATTCAGAGCAACGATGCCCCAAGTCCGGATAAAAACCTTATAAATGAATCACTTGCATATGAAATTGAAAGAGCTCTTAATACTTTGTCAAACCGTGAATCACGTGTTTTAAAATTGTATTTTGGTTTGGGAATGAAACATCCCTTTACACTTGAGGAAATCGGAGAACAACTGAGCCTGACACGTGAAAGAGTAAGGCAGATAAAGGAGAAGGCAATAAAAAGAATTCAGTACACAACTCGATGCAAGATTTTGAAATCTTACCTCGGTTAAATTACTATATTTGTCCAAATCGCTGTTGAATGAACCACCTGGTATCGACCTCATTGCTTGCTGCCGATTTTGGTAATCTGGATCGTGATGTAATAATGGTTAACGATAGCGTTGCCGACTGGCTTCACCTCGATGTTATGGATGGTGTATTTGTTCCTAATATCTCTTTTGGATTTCCGGTAATACGTAGTGTCAGGAAAGTCGCACAAAAACCACTTGATGTACACCTTATGATTGTAGATCCGGACAGGTATATCGCAAGGTTCAGGGAAGCAGGCGCTGATATTCTGACTGTACAGTATGAAGCATGCATTCACCTCCAACGAACTGTAACTGAGATACGTAGCCATAATATGAAGGCCGGCGTCGCAATTAATCCCCATACCCCGGTCATGCTTCTGAAAAATATCCTTCCTTATATCGATATGGTACTTATAATGACTGTAAATCCGGGTTTCGGGGGCCAGACATTTATAATGGAAAGTTATTCTAAAATAACTGAATTGCGTAAGATGATAGATGAGAGAGGATTAGATATTCTCATTCAGGTTGATGGCGGGGTTGGTCCGGAAAATGCAAAACGACTTGTTGATTCCGGAGTAAATGTTCTTGTTGCCGGCAATTCTGTTTTCAGTGCCGGAAACCCTGTTGAGGTAATCCAAAAATTAAAAAACCCGGTATAGAATTTGCGATCAGAACCCCCTTATTCAATTTTCATTGCTTTGCCAGTAATAAACTTGATGATTTCTGACTTTTGATCTGGGTGAAACCAGTTTATGTCTTTGTCCCGGCTCCACCATGTCATTTGTCTTTTTGCAAATCTGCGGGTGTTCCTTTTTATTAGTTCTATGCTTTTTTCATAAGTAATATTCCCCTCTAAGTATTCAAATATTTCTCTGTACCCAACACTGTTCAATGCATTCAGGTGCTTCATCCCATAAAGAGCCCTTACTTCTTCCGTTAGTCCCTCTTCAATCATTTTGTCAACTCTTGAGTTTATTCTTTCATAAAGCTCTTCCCTTGGCCGGGTGAGACCTATTTTTAGGATTACGAAATCCCTTTCTCTTTTTTGGTTTGTAAGAAATGATGAATAGGGGCGACCCGTTGTTTCACATATCTCCAGAGCTCTGATTATTCTTTTGGAATTTTTCAGATCAACTAATGAGTAATAGACCGGGTCCACTAATTTTAGAGCTACCCTTAAACTTTCTACAGGCTCATTTTTGCTGAGATTTATATATTTTTCACGAATTTCCGGAGTCACATCAGGGATGTCGTCAATGCTGTGGCAGACAGCATCAATATACATTCCGGAACCGCCGGCCATAATGGCGAATCTGTTTTTAATGAATATCTCCGGGAGGATGTTCAATACATCTCTTTCGAATCTGCTTGAACTGTAATACTCATCTACAGAAATAAATTGTATAAAATGATGTTTAATTCTCTTAAGAAGCTGGTCGTCAGGAACTGCCGTTCCGATCCTCATTTCACGGTAGAACTGACGTGAATCGGATGAGATGATCTCGGTATTAAAATGTTCTGCAATATCTAAAGCAATATCAGTCTTCCCGACACCAGTCGGGCCGGAAAGAACTATTAAGATATTTTTCATTAAAAAACGGTAAGGTTTATTCGTCCTCCTCGTTCAGATTTTCAATATTCTCAAAATCAGGAAGAGGCTCTTCATCATCACCTCCGTTAAGGAATAGGTCATCTACTTCAGGTTCATCTTCATCCTCGTCTTCCGAAACAACAATATTATTGTACAGCTTGCGGGAAGCTGAACCAAATATAACCTGTTTGGGAGGCACTCCTTTTGAATTGGTGCAATTCGGGTATTCACGACCATCGATAACTTTAGCCTCCCCGGTATATTCTACAAAGAGTGCCCTGTCATTAAAGAAGTCAAAGACATATAAAAGTTTTTGGTTTTTGCGGAAGATAATATCATCGAGAATCGCGCCTTCCATTGTGGAGGAACCAGTACCCATGTCAAAAAGAGTAAACTCTTCTTCTTTTTCCCAATTATCTGTTGCGAGGTAAAATGAAGCCATTTGAGATTTATCAAACTCCAACTCGTCCTGAATCATGTCATGAAAATCTATTAAAGTATGTGAGTCAAGAAATTCAAATTCCCTCACAAAAGACTCATCCTCATCTGATAACACTACAAATTTGTATACCATAACATTCTTTGATTCAATGGGTGCAATATAAGATTTTTTATTTTACAATATTCCTGTCCTAAATTTTTTTAGGATAAATTCAATTGTATCAATTCCGTCAGCATAATCCCACAAATCTGGTAATTGTGCTTTCCCAAAAGGAGTGTGGTTTTCTCCTGCGATGCATTGAATTTTTTCTCGCTGGTCTCCGATGGTTTTCATCAGGTTATCATGTGATTCATAATATTCGAAGTATACAACCGCAACAGGCGAAGCCAGTCCGGAATTTTCAGTGAGCAACAGATATCCGGTATCTGTAAACTTAACCTTGTTAACCAGGTAAACAGCTTTACTGAAATCATAATTATTGGCATATTTCCGGTGATTGATCACTTCTGTGTAAGCCTCCCAGTTACATATCATAAAAGAAAAATCATACCCTTTCGGAACATATATTTTCGATACATTTCTGCAGCCGAGTCCAAAATAAGAAAATATATCCTTTCCTAATCCCTTGAGTTCACCACCTGTTTCATTACCGTCTATAATTGCAACCGAGTTCCTGTTTTTTCTGATGATATTAGGATATTGCCCAAAATAGTATTCAAAGTATCGTGAACTATTGTCGCTTCCGGTTGCTATGATAGAATCAAATCCGGATAGATTTTCATTGAAAAATTTAATTTTTTCTTTAAAAGCAGAATTAAGACTGTAAAGAACTTCACTGATGAAAAAAATGAGTTCTGAATCTTTTGAACTTGTTTTTGCCAAAATATTATTTCCGGAGATAAGAACTGAAAGAAAATCGTGGAATCCTACAAGAGGTATGTTCCCGGCCATTATTACGCCAATGTTCAGAGGTGATGATTTCTCTTTCAGTTCCGGATAGGAGTCGGTCCACTTTATTAGATTTTCAATTGTAAGTACTTCACCAATTGACTGTAATGACATTCTAACATTTCCCGGAGTAAACCACTCATTTTTAATTTGTTGATTTTCAATTATATGATTGAGGCCTGTGGAGAAGTTATTTTCATTACCTGCAAGGCTCTCCATTATCATTTTACCCAATGCCGCAAAGGCGTCAATTCTCTCGTTCAGATTCATTTCTTTAATCTTCAAATGCAAAGTTACTTAATTTGATTGACCGGTAAATAAAAAACTGACCCGGTTTACGGGTCAGTCACGATATTAAATTCAATTACTTACGATGTAATCTTTTTCGTAAGAGTTATGATGTCTTATTTAAGGGCGAAAGTAATTGGCAACATGTACCAGACCGGTACAGCTTTCCCTTCCTGCTTTCCTGGTTCGAATGCCGGAAGGATACTAATTACTCTCATTGCTTCTTCATCCAGTAGCGGGTCAGCACCATTTACAATACTTAATTTATTTACCTCCCCTTTCTCAGTAACACAGAATCTGACCACTACCTTTCCTTGTTTGTTTTCGCTCTTTGCAGCCTCAGGATAGATGGTATTTTCAGCTATGAACTTGAGAAGTTCATTATCACCACCCGGAAATATCGGCATCTCCTCAACCACTGATAGTGGTTCCTTTTCGGAAATACCGGTAGATTCTGAAACAGGTTCAGGTGCGTTGGAAAGGGTTAGGGACTCTTCGTTTTTTGTATTGCTGCAACCTGTGAGGATGAACACCCAGATTAATACCGGAAGTATTCTAGACAAAATGCCTCCCCGGAGATGGTACATACTTTTTGGTTTCATAGTATTCTATTATATAAGTTAATATTAGTTTTTTCGGGTTATTTAAGTCCGAATTCAATGGGGACCATATACCATACATCAACTGCCTTCCCGCCTTGTTTGCCGGGTATAAATTCAGGGATAGTACTTACGACCCGTAACGCCTCGTTGTCAAGTTCCGGACTAACACTCCTTAAGATGCTTACTCTGTTAACTTTTCCTTCTTTGGTCACACAAAACCGGGCAATTACGCGTCCCTGTATACCGTTTGACCTGGCACCTTCAGGATATTTAACATTTGCGGCTACATACTTAAGCAATTCCACATCACCGCCGGGAAATTGAGGCATCTCTTCCACAACAACAAATGGTTCATCCTCTTTCGGTGGTGAGGGAGGAGAGGGTGAAGGTGGGGAAGGAGGAGGAGGTGGTGGCGGAGGAACTTCTGTCTGAGATGATACTGGTTTAATTTTAGCAGCACAGGAGTACATACTCATCAGACAAATTAAAGTCGTAATCATTATAAAGATTCCCCGACTGACTGCAAATTTTGTTGTTTTCATAATAGTTGGATTTGATGGCTTATTATTTCAGATTTAATCATCGGTACACTCATTTCAAAGGTACAACGAAATAATTAGTTATACAACTAAAAGTTTAATTATTTATTTAATTGTTGCAATTTCAAGTCTGCAAACGTCATTTCTATGCAAAAAATAGCATAGAGATTGAAGGTTTTAAGCGATTTGTGATCAGAAATACCGGATCAGAAATTAAGTGCCTGAAGTTTTTATGGTTATACAATAATAGTGATGTAGAAATGGGGATAAGGATTGCTCCTGAAATGTATTGATTTATTGAAGAGCAAAGGTTATTGGGACCATGTACCAAACAGGAACGGGGTTACCTCCCTGTTTTCCGGGTTGAAATTCCGGAAGTCCACTGACAACTCTCAAAGCTTCTTTATCGAGCAAAGGATTCACCCCTTTCAGAACGCTGGCGTCATTGACGGTTCCTTCGGAAGTAACTACAAATCTGACGATAACTCTTCCCTGGATATTATTGATTTTAGCAGTATCGGGGTATTCTGTATGCTCTGAAATGTACTTTAAGAGAGCGAGGTCTCCACCGGGAAACATCGGCATTTCTTCGACAACAACAAATGGTTCTGAGTCTGTTATGGTTTTTGGTTGTTCCTCGACTCTGTCATTTGAATCCACATTCTCTTCAAGAGGAGGTGGTGGTGGAGGCGGAGGCAGAGGAGGTAAGATTTCAGTAATTTTTGAAGAGGAGGATGTCATAGCTGACAGAGTACTTTCTGACTTAGGTAAGATTGTTTCAGTTTTTCCAGTTTTCTGCACGGAACTTTTTATTCCTGATGAAAAGACAGTCAGAACAAATGCAAGAACGGGCAAAACCAAAAACATCTTCAGATTTGAAAATGCAGAAGTACGTTTCTTTGTCATCATTATCATTCGCCTTTTGATAAGCGATGGGTTGGAAAAGCAATTTGTAAGTCTGAATATTTTTGCCTTGAAAACCTGGTTTATCAATAAACGCTGATAGTTAACAACCGTAATACCGGTTTTGATGCATCCTTCATCTGCCTGAAATTCGTGTACCGCGCGTAATGACTTGTCGAAAAGATGTATGGCCGGGTTAAACCACTGAAATATTTTAACAATTTCCATGAAGATAATATCCACAAAATGATTATGGCTAAGGTGATTTTGCTCATGTCTTATTATTTCCTCAGATTCTTCAGGATCCAGGCTGGAATTGATGAAAACCATCCCGAGTGCAGAAAATCCTGCCGTGTTAAAGCCGTGAAACCTGATTATATCCGAATCATTGTTTTTCTTCCTGATTAAAATAATCAAATCAAGAAAATCAATCAAAAATTTCAGGCCAAAAAATACAATTCCTCCCAGATAAATCAGGGTAACTAATTGCAAACCATCTATTCCATTAGTTGAAGGGTCAGGCAGAATTCCTTCTGGTTTTGATGCGGTAATAAATACATCAGATAGGACTTTACCGAAAACCGGGATCCCCAACGTTCTGTCCAACGGTATTCTGATAAGAGGAAAGATAAATGCAGTAACAACAGAGAGCAGAATAAAGATTCTGTTTCTGATATAGAGTGTATCCCTGCTAAATAGCAAAAAATACAGAAAATAAAATGCTGCCAGATATATAGCTACTTTGCCAATATATATAAGTAGTGCTGTCATTTCAAATTCTTTGCCTTCTTAACCTCTCCATCCATTATTTTCATAATCTCTTCCATCTCTTTAACCGATATGCTTTTCTCCTTTGCAAAAAAGCTTACCATCTTTTCAAATGAATTTGAAAAATAATCGTTTACAAACGTTTTCAGATGTTTTCTTGAGTAATCATCCTTGGAAACCACAGGGAAATACTCGTGAGTTCTCCCGTATGCCTTATGGCCTACAAAACCCTTTTCCTGAAGAATACGAACTATTGTGCTGACTGTATTATACGCCGGTTTAGGTTCCTCAAATTGTTCAAGAATATCTTTTACAAATCCTTTTTTTAATTTCCATAGTACCTGCATAACCTGTTCTTCTGCCCTTGTTAATTCTCTCATATACCAATATTTATTCTATGAAGTTAAATATTTAAAAATGGATACTTCTTTTTGAAGAATCAGTAATTCAAATTTACAACGAATAATTTAGTTATGCAAGTAAATAATAAAAATTCGTTACCATATGTAAGAATGAGAGGTGCCTTTTTACGTAGATTAATATTATGGAAGAACTTTGAATCGTTAGCAATAAAGTTATTGTTTCAGCATTATTTATTTTGTGCGTAATTTTCTATAAATAGAAAAAAGCGTACATTTATTTTTTTTTAAGGTTAAAGGTTTAAAGCCGGAGATGATGCGGAAGATGAAGTTAGGTATTTTCAGAGAGAATTTAAGGATTGCAATGAGGGCAATTCGGTCGAACAGGGTTAGGGCGATTCTTACAATATGTATTATTGCCTTTGGAATCATGGCCCTGGTTGGAATTCTTACAGCCATTGATGCCATAAAATCATCTCTTACCAATCAATTCACAATGATGGGAGCAAATTCCTTTACGATAACGTCGAGGGGGATTAACATACGTATTGGAAATGAGCGATACAGGGCGAAAAATTATTCCAGGATTTCATACAGGGAAGCAAATGAATTCAAGGAAAGGTTCAATGAACCGGCTCTTGTTTCAGTTTCTTTCAATGCTTCCGGATTATCAACAGTCAAATATGGTTCTGAGGAAACCAATCCCAATGTCAATCTAACAGGAGTTGACGAAAATTATCTCTCATTATCGGGCTATGAAATAGAAAATGGCAGGAATTTCAGTACGGATGAAATCCTGATGAACCGGCGTCTGGTTCTTATCGGGTCGGATGTAGCAATGGATCTGTTTCCCGGCGAATTTGACCCAATTGGTAAAGAAATTACTGTTGCCGGCCTTAAACTTCAGGTTGCAGGTGTTCTGAAAAGAAAAGGATCGGGTATCAATAATCCTGATCTTGTATGTTTTATTCCGGTAACCACTGCCCGTCAATATTTTTCAAGGCCGAATATGAATTTTAATATAAGCGTGATGCCTATCAATCCGGTCAACCTCGATATTCTGGCAGGCGAAGCTGAAGCAATATTCAGAATAGTCAGGAATCTGGATGCACGCGATGAATCAGATTTCAGTGTCACAAAAAGCGATAATATTGTCAATATGCTGCTTAAGAATATCAAATATGTGACACTGGCTGCAACCCTCATAGGAATAGTTACTTTATTCGGTGCTGCAGTCGGACTTATGAATATTATGCTTGTTTCTGTAACTGAGCGGACACGTGAGATCGGTGTTAGGAAAGCTATTGGAGCAAAGCCCGACACTATTAAATATCAGTTTCTTTTTGAGTCTATCTTAATTGGTCAGTTTGGCGGCTTGTTTGGGATTATTCTCGGAATCCTGATAGGAAATGCAGTATCGCTGGCACTAAAATCGAGCTTTGTCGTGCCATGGATTTGGGTAACTACAGGTATTGTAGTATGCTTCATTGTCGGAGTGGTCTCTGGTTATGCTCCTGCGGTGAAAGCTGCAAATATTGACCCTATTGAAGCTTTAAGGTATGAATAAATTTTTTTAATATGGAAAAACTTGTAATTCAGGAAGAATTAAAAAATTCCCCGGGGATTATTTATTTTGCTGAAAGCAATGTATTGGAACTATCGGGACGATCAATTCCTGAAAATCCCGAACTTATTTTCAGACGCCTTGACGATTGGATTACCCAGCATTTTGAAAAGGAAAATGGATTGACAGTTAATATACAACTTGAGTATATCAACAGTGGATCTTCAAAATACCTTTACGAAATATTAAAAAGGCTTACCGGTTTTAGCCGCGTAGGGCATAATGTGAAATTAAGATGGCTCTATGAAGAAGATGATGAGGCCATGCTTGAACTCGGTGAGCATTACAGAGATACAGCAGGTATTCCCCTTGAAATTCAGATGATTGTATAAATATGTACTTTAAAAGTATTGTATAAAAAAAGAGAGGTGTCTGCCTCTCTTTTTTTACTTTGAAGTTATTATTTCTTCATTACCATAGGGATAAGGTCAACAACCCTGCAGGAATAGCCCCACTCATTGTCGTACCATGATAACACTTTAACCATTTTTCCATTTACCATTGTGCTCAATGAATCAAAAATGGAAGAAGCCGAAGTGTGAATAACATCTACAGATAC
>JBBRVC010000003.1:0-55960 GCA_038247205.1 Bacteroidales bacterium | reverse complement strand
ATATAAAGCATAATCAGCTATGCACTGATGCAAGTCGTTCTTATGCCAGAACCCTCTGTCCCAAACCAGTCCCATAGTATTTTTAAGACAACAGGTCATTCTTGTGGAATTATGATCTTTCAGAATCGGAACATTTATAAAAACGTCTGTTTCTAATAACAACTCATGAACTTTAGCTGATTTGAGCCGTTCCCCGCCGGGAATCGTGATTTCCTGATAATAATTTTCAGAATTTCCCGGAACAACCTTTGCCCCTGCAGCTTTAGAAACCCTCTCTATACCTGAGTTTTTATAAGTGTTTACCCAGTTATCGATTGAATGATCGAATACATAGACCTCCCTGGCACCGGCTTTAAAACAATGCTCAATAATTCTTTTTATCAGAAGGGGATTAGTATTTCCGGCAAGCTCAGGTATCACATCCCATCCTATGTTTGGTTTGATCAGAACTTTCTGGCCTTTCTGAACAAATGCTCCCATACCTCCATATTCCTGAATTCCAAGATCAAACATAGCATCCGGATTTCCGCCCATCACAGCTACCATGTCATACTTAGCAGTAGCAGAAGAGGTTGACCATAGTTTATCATATCCCCCAATACTTATGGCTGCTCCTGCTGCAAGAGTCGCACCGGCGGATGTTCTGAGAAAATCTCTTCTTTTCATGAATTATGCCCGTTTTTGTAATCCATTTTTGAATCAGTGTCGCAAATTACGACTTTTTTTTATTATTGTATGAAGATTGTATGTAGTATATTAGCGGCCATATTTTTGGTTGAAATAGTGACTGTTTTTTATAGTAAATTTTTTATGAATTTGATTTATAATTAATCTCATTTTCTACAAATATGAAAGTCCTTTATTACGATTGCTTCTCAGGTATTAGCGGAGATATGAATCTTGGAGCCATGATCGATCTTGGTGTTGACAGAACTTATCTGATAAATGAACTTAATAAACTCAATCTAAAAGGCTGGGAGCTCATAGTTGAGAAAGATCAGAGGCATGGTATTAGTGGCACCAAGGTAACGGTAAAACAGACGAGACATGAACATGTACATCGTCATCTTTCAGATATAGAGAAGATAATAAACAATTCCGATCTGGATACAGAAACCAAGCAGTTAAGTCTGAAGATATTCATGAAAGTAGCTGTGGCCGAAGCAAAGGTTCATGGCATTTCAATTGACAGGGTTCATTTTCATGAGGTGGGTGCTGTAGACTCTATTATCGATATAGTTGGAGCTGCAATATGCTTTAATGTATTGAAAGTTGAAGCTGTATATGTTTCTCCGGTTGAACTTGGAAGCGGTTTTGTTAGATGCGATCACGGAAAGCTTCCTGTACCGGCACCTGCCACAGCTGAAATAATGAAAGATATCCCTTCCAAAAAGGGAGGCGTAGATTTTGAAGCCACTACTCCTACAGGAGCTGCAATTATCGCTGCTCTGGGTACTGATTTCAACTCAAAAAAGACAATTGCAATAGAGAAAACTGCATATGGTGTCGGTCATAAGGAACATCCGGACATACCAAACCTGTTAAGGGTTTTCATGGGAGAATCTTCAGATGAAACCACAGGTCATGATGCAATCCTTCTCGAATGCAATATTGATGACATGAATCCTGAATTCTTTGACTTTATTTCAGGAAAATTATTCGAGGCCGGTGCTTCAGATGTATATTTTACTAATATTATAATGAAAAAAGGCCGGCCGGGAATAGTCCTGAATGTTATTTGCGGCCCGGGAGTAGCCGATAAGATTAAAGCAATCATTTTTACTGAATCTACTTCTCTGGGGATCAGAACGTTCCCATTCAAAAAAGATACACTTGTGAGGAAATTTGAATCAATCCAGTCAATGTATGGTGAGGTGACAATCAAACGCTCGTTTTATAAGGACAAAGAGGTTTCATCCAAACCCGAATATGATGATTGCAAACGGATTGCAGGGGAAACAGGTACACCAATAAAAGAAGTATACAATAACCTTATGGCTTTGCTTGTTAATAAAGAGAAGTAAATGGACATGTTAAGAAGTTAAAAGTTAAAAGACTATTTTTTATGACAGATATAAAATCACAAAAACTCAACTCAATTCTTAAGGATCTTGGATCAATCGTGATCGCTTTTTCCGGAGGGGTTGACAGTTCTTTTTTGCTTCACAGAGCTCATTCTTTAAATAATTCGGAAATTATTGCGGTTACAATCAGAACTCCATACATACCCTCTCAGGAAATAAATGAAGCAGTAGAATTTACAGGCACTCACGGGATAAAACATAAAATTATTGATATTGCGTTTCCTGAAATAATCAGAAATAACCCGCTTGAAAGATGTTATCTGTGCAAGACCAGGCTATTTACAGATATTATGAAATTTGCCTTGGATAATAATTATAAGCATGTAATCGATGGTACAAATGCTGATGATACAAAAGACTTCAGACCTGGAATGAAGGCTTTAAAAGAGATGGGTGTAAAAAGCCCGCTTCTGGAAGCAGGACTGACCAAGCAAGATATAAGGGACCTTTCAAAAATCAGCGGGCTGTCAATTTGGGACAAACCGGCAATGGCCTGTTTGCTTACAAGGATCCCTTATGACACAGAGGTTAACGAAAGTATGCTGAGAATGATTGAAGCAGCCGAGCTTCTACTGCTTGAAAAAGGTTATCCCGGAACCAGGGTCAGACATCATGGGGATTTGGCAAGGATTGAATGTATTCCCGGTTTTATAGAAAAAATGGTTCAACACCATGAAAGAGAACATATTATTGCCGGTTTAAAAAAAATAGGATTCAGATATGTATCTTTGGATCTTGAAGGTTACAGAACCGGAAGCTCTAATCCTGTAAAGAATATAGTATGAATGTAAAAGAAGTAGAAAAACTGCTGAATGAAGTTAAAAACGGTGACACAACCGTTGAGTCTGCTCTTGATGTATTAAAGAATTTTCCTTATTCTGATCTTGGCTTTGCCAGGATAGATCATCATCGCGAAATGCGAACCGGATACCCTGAGATAATTTACTGTGCAGGTAAATCAGTTGAACAGGTTAAAGAGATAGTAAGGGTAATGGCTGAAAGGGAGAATAATGTTATTGGTACAAGAGCAAGCCTTGAAATGTATGAAGCAGTGAAAAGTATTGTACCTCATGCGGTCTATTATCCGATGGCGAGAATAATCTCTGTTCAGAAAAAGAAACAGGAAATTTCAAAAACAAGCATTGCCGTAATAACCGCAGGAACCTCAGATATGCCGGTTGCAGAAGAAGCTGCATTAACTGCCGAACTGCTTGGAAACAAAGTCGTAAGAATTTACGATGCAGGAGTTGCAGGTATACACCGTCTTGTTGATAAGCTTCCGGAGATCAGAAGTTGCAGAGTAATTATCGTTATCGCAGGAATGGAAGGTGCACTGGCCAGTGTGGTTGGCGGATTGGTCGATAAGCCGGTAATTGCCGTTCCGACGAGCGTCGGCTATGGAGCCAGCTTTGGAGGTATTTCAGCTCTTCTGGCAATGTTAACAAGCTGTTCCACAGGTGTCACCGTTGTCAATATAGATAATGGATTCGGAGCCGGATTTTCTGCAAGTATGATCAATAAAATGGAGTGATGCTCTTCAGATGGCACGGAAAATTCTTATTTCAACGGCCTACTTACCCCCCATTGATTATATTTCCATAATTAGCGGAGCAGAAGAAGTATTAGTTGAGACGCAGGAAAGCTATCTTAAGCAAACCTATCGTAACCGTTGTTACATACTTTCGGCATCAGGACCTCAGCTTTTGACAGTGCCTGTTTTAAATAGAAGTGTAAATAAGACACTTATTAAAGATATCAGAATTGATTACTCAAAAAGATGGCAACAGGTTCATACCGGAGCTATCAGGTCATCATATGGTTCATCTCCCTATTTTCAGTACTATTTTGATGAATTCGAAAGATCCATCAACAGAAATTATGAATTCCTTTTTGACCTTAACATGGATCTGCTGCTCATAGTCTCTAAATTAATCAGGCTAAATACAAAAATCGGGTTAACAGAAAGTTATTCTTCTGCCCCGGACAAAACAGACGATTACAGATATTCAATCAGACCTTCTTTATCCGGAAAATCCGAACTAAAAGAGTATCTCCAGGTGTTTTTGCAGGAAAATGGTTTTGTTTCAGGGCTTAGTGTAATTGATCTCATATTTAATAAAGGGCCTGACTCGAAGGTATATTTATAATGCAAAAAGGGCTGCCGGAGGAATTCCGGCAGCCCTTTTTAAGGAAGTTCTGATTATCTAATATCCGAATTTATAACCTAAAGTAACAGTATAAATATTCTTGTTTATGCTCATGGATGAAACAGGGCTCCCTGCACTGCTGCCGTACAATAGATATTTATTAGAATTGCTGAGGTTTGTAAAGCCGAGATCAAGATAAACGTTCTGCTCGCGGAATCCGGCACCAAAAGAAACAGATCTCATATTTTGTTTTTCATTCAGGTCGCCAGGTTTATATGCTTCCCCATAATATCCGTAACCTCCTCTTAAGTATAATTTACTGAGGCGCACCTCCCCGCCTACCCTTATATTATGTGCGGCTGTCAGGGTATTCTTAATTGCGCTGTTCTTTTCGCTATAGTCGAAGTTATCGCCAGTCTCCGAAAATTTTGCAGTGGCATAGTTAACATATTCATAATCAATACTTAGCAGACCAATTTTTTTAATTTGCCAGCCTGCGCCAGCAAGCGCCCTGAAAGGTGTTGACAGAGCGTAGTCGTATCTCATTGGATTGTTTGAATCTTCATAAGGAGATTCATTGGTAAACTTGGTTGTAATATTATCGTACAGATTGGCACTCATTCTGTAGAATGTAGGGGAATGGAAAGCAAGTCCGATACGCAAAGCCTCAACCGGCTTTATTATTGTTCCCAGCTTTAAAGAATAACCTGTTCCTGAATTCTCGTAATGGAGGGTGTAATTAAAATTTTCAAAACCTGATGGCAGGGAAACATTTGATGTTTCGAGATGCTCATAGTGCTCTGAAAAATTTATCCGGCTGATGCCAAGAGTAGCTCCGAAAAACAACTTGTTTGAGTAGTTACCCCCGATAGATAATGAATGATCTTTAGTACTTCCTTCGTAAGTTATAAGTCTTCTTAAATTTTGTCCGTAAACAGATGGCAGATTATCACCATAATTAGAAAAAACTGTTCCGTAACTATTATCATAACCTGATAAGGTATCAATAATCCAGGTATTATATGCCAGGAAAGCTTCTGCTGCGTTATCCTCAAGTTCATCTTTATATAAACCTCCTGCCTGATTTGCCCAGAAATCGGCCAGTGAACTATTGTTGCTTATACCCCTTATTGTAATAGTCTGGTTGTGGTTGAATGTTCTGTTGAATGAGTATCCAAAGTTCAGGGTTATCAGACCTGATTCATTATCATTCTTAATTATATTTCCTACAAAACCTGCCTGGTTCAAATTAAAGTTATAAAGGAAATCATCTGAATTACCATTAAAGGAAGAAATTGTTTTAACATGAAATAGCTGAGGGGATAAAGAAATTTCAGATGATCTGAAGACGCCCAATCCAGCAGGGTTCTGACCAAGGGATGACAAATCACCTCCCAGAGCTGTGAATGCACCTCCCATCGACATGAATCTGGCCGAACCACCGTAAAAGGTACGGGAGTATCTCAGTGCATCGTCAACATTCTGTGAGTAACCCAGGGAAGCAACGAAAGCAAGAACCAATATTATCAGATTTAATTTTTTCATTTTTTTTATTTTTTTGCGTAAAGAAGCACTACCTCATTCCGTTAGTAATGAATTACTTTGATGTCAACATTATTCAAGACAGTTTATCTTCTGGTTCCGGAACCGCTTGATGATGAACTACCTGATGATGAACCACCTGACGATGATGAACCACCAGATGAAGATCTTGATGAACTACCTCCGGAATAGGATCCTCCACCTGAATATGAACCTCCGCTGCTTGATCGTGAAGGACTGCTATAGCTGCTGCCTGATGATGAAGATCTGTTATAGCTGCCCGATGAAGAACTGCTTTCTGATCTGCTGCGTGAAGGTACAGAGTAGCTTTGTCCGCTACTTGAAGGGACGTACCTGCTCGAAGGAGTGGTAGTTCTTACGTTGCTTCCTGTACCGCTCCGGGATGAATTCGGGTTAACAGAAGAAGGCTGTCGGTTAATACTGCTGTTGGCTCTGTTGGTGTTTACATACCTTGAGTTCTGATAGCCGCCTGAGTTTGTTTCAGATGGTACCCTGCTATTATTATATGAAGGCCTGGTACTCATTCTTGGATTATTGTAGGAAGGAGTATATGACCTGTTAGCTGAATTATATTCCTGACGTGAGCTTGCACTCCTTTGTGTTGCAGAATTGTTGGAGCTTCCTGATTTAACATTATTTCCCTGTGCTGCAGTACGATTTACTGAAGTAGATTTATTCTGTGAATTCATTGTTCCGCCAGCGGATCTTCTGGAATCGACAGAGGTAGAAGAAGGATCAGAAACTGCAGAGCTTCTTCTGTTCTGGGTTGAACTGCTCCCTGATGATATATATGAATCTCTTCTTGATGATCCTCCTGAAGTAGCCATGGAATTCCATCTGGATGATGAACTGCTTTGTCTGTCACGTCTTCCGTAGGTTGAATTCAGATTATCATTAGTTCCTGAATAGTACCTGTAAGGAGAGTAGAACGGAGAGTAGTATGATCCATATCCACCGTATCCACCGTATCCACCGTATCCACCGTATCCACCGTATCCGGAATAGAAAGGACTATAGAGACTTCCGTAATATCCCCCGTACCCGTAAAAATCACTGTAGAATGGATCGTAATAACGGTTGTAAAGGCCATATGAAGGGTATCCAAATCCGAAACTATAACTAAAAGGAGAATAACCGTAATAGAATGGATCTCTCCAGTAAGGATCGAAATAGTTACCGTGAAATCTTCTTAATCTTCCTGAATATGAATAACTGTCGAGATAATCGTATGAATCGTTGTTATAGTTATCATATGCAACAACATTATCATAATCGACAGCATTAGAATACTCTTCTGAGACCAGTGTATCTGATGCATAAATATTATCGTAGTACTGATCAGATCTCAGAGTTTCTTCATTTGCAGGGTAATTTCCTGAAGATCTGCTTTCAGTAACTATTCTGTCGGAAGGCGTATAGTATAGATCGTCGTATTCGGCACCTGTGTAAAGTGCTGAATTACAAGACCCTAAAGTTATAACTGTAATGGCTGATATGTAATGTAATGCTTTCATTTCGCTTCTCCCTTTCTTTTTTCTTATTACAATCAAATATTGTACCAAAAATCAATTTAAAAAATATTCCTTTTTTGATTTAACAAATTTAACAAATTTTTAAAAACACTTGCCTTAAAGAAATCATTTCCAGTAACATTTATCATCTCCTTCTCGAACTTTCTTTTGATGAGGAACTTGATTTTGAACTTGAAGATCCGGATTCAGATTTTGAAGAAGTGTTTCTTGAAGGAGAAGTTGTAGTACCCCTTGAAGTTGATGTCGATCTGTTAACAGTACCACTGTTCTGGCTTCTGCTGTTATTCGCACTCCTGGTAACAGTCTGATTTCTCTGGGGGGCCTCGCCCTGAATTCGGGATGAAGGAGGAGTTGAAGATATACCTTTCCCGTTTCCGCTGTTTCCCTGGTTTACATTTCTGCTGCCGGAAGTTACGTTAGTATTTCTGCCTGGATTATTTGAGTTGTTACCACTGTTTGTTCTTCCATTATTTAAACTGTTCCCGTTGTTCCCGCTGTTCCCGTTATTACCGTTATTACCGCTATTCCCGTTAATCTTATCAGGATCAGAGATACCGTTCCTGTTTAGATTTGTATTGGAACTTCCCTGTCCCCTGTTTACTGTCGGATTTTGATTTCTTCTTACTTCACCATTATGAAGCCCGTTATTCGATTTGTCATTGGCACTTCTCCTGGCGTCGGTACCAGCATTCACATTTCTTCCTGAATTTACAGATTCCTGATCACGTGATCCGGAAGTTCCCGAAGATAACCTCCTTGAAGAAGTGTTTGTACTGGTGGAATACCTTGTGGATGAATACCTTGCGCTTCCGGTTGAAGAATATCTTCTTGAATCAGAACCGCTATTATAGTAGTTATTGTAAGTATTGTAAACAGGTCTGTAGTCATTGTACCTGTAATTGTGACCGTAGTAATGATTGCGCCAGCTGCTTCCTATTCCGATATTTATCACTACAGGTGTATACCAGCTGTAGTAGAAAGGATCATAGCCCCAGTATGAACTTCCAAAGTATGGATCATAGCCTGAATATCCATAACCGTATCCGCTCCCCCCATATATGCTAATCCCCCATGAATATGGTTGATAATTGTACCAGTATGTATCGGTAAAAACCGGTGCATAATAGTCAAAGGAACTATATGATCGATGGAACCTGTTTATCCGTGATGAGTAGTAATAGTCATAATCATCGTAATAATTACTTACAACTACAGTACCGGATATCTGTGCATTCAGAGGGAAACTCGTAAGTAGAACCAGTGCTAAAAATCCTAATGTAAAATTTGCTTTCATGATGAACCTCCCTTTTTTTTTAAGAACTGAAGTTTTTGTCTATTTTTACGCAATCTATTTTATTAAAAGTAATAAAACAAATACCATACCAAAAAAATGGCGAAGTTTTTAACAAACATGGAAGATAATTATTCCCAATGGTATAACGATCTGGTCATTAAAGCTGATCTGGCTGAGAACTCAGCTGTAAGGGGGTGCATGATTATTAAACCATACGGATATGCAATATGGGAGAAGATTCAGGCTGAACTCGACAGGATGTTTAAGGCAACCGGGCATGTTAATGCATATTTTCCATTGTTTATTCCGAAATCTTTCTTTACCAAAGAGGCCTCTCATGTTGAAGGTTTCGCAAAAGAATGTGCAGTTGTAACTCATTACCGGCTTAAAAATGATGAAAACGGGAAAGGGATTATAGTTGATCCGGATGCCAAACTTGAAGAAGAGCTTATAATCCGACCCACATCTGAAACTATCATATGGCATTCTTATAAAAATTGGATTCAGTCATACCGTGATCTTCCGATACTTATCAATCAGTGGGCAAATGTTGTAAGGTGGGAAATGCGTACAAGATTATTTCTGCGAACTGCTGAATTTCTATGGCAGGAAGGACATACAGCACATGCCACTAAGGAAGAAGCTATTGAAGAGACTGAGAAAATGATCAATGTTTATGCTGAGTTTGCTGAAAACTCAATGGCATTGCCTGTAATTAAGGGATATAAGAGTGCGAATGAAAGGTTTGCAGGTGCAATCGATACTTATGCTATTGAGGCTCTGATGCAGGATGGAAAAGCTCTGCAGGCAGGCACAAGCCATTTCCTTGGACAAAACTTTGCTAAAGCTTTTGATGTACAGTTCACTGACAAAACCGGTAAACTTGACTATGTCTGGGCAACATCATGGGGTCTTTCAACAAGAATGATAGGTGCATTAATAATGGCCCATTCTGACAATAAAGGATTGGTATTACCTCCTAAACTTGCTCCTATACAGGTTGTTATTGTTCCGATTTATAAAACCTCGGAACAGTTGGAGAAACTGAATGAGACCTCTGAAAAAATCAAGAAAGACCTTGAAAAGCTCGGATTATCAGTTAAGTACGATAATCGCGACAATAATACACCCGGTTGGAAATTTGCTGATTATGAGCTCAAGGGAGTACCTGTTCGTCTTGCTATCGGTCCAAGGGATCTTGAAAATAAAACTATCGAGGTAGCCCGCAGGGATACCCTTTCGAAAGAAACAATTTCAATTGATAAGCTTGTCGGTCATATTCCGGGGCTGTTGGATGAAATTCAAAAAAATATTTACAACAAAGCTTTCAATTTCAGAAAGGAGAACACCCATTACGTAAATACCTGGACTGAGTTTAATGAAGTTCTCGATAATAAGGGCGGCTTTATAATGGCTCATTGGGACGGCACATCTGAAACTGAGGAAAAGATCAAGGTAGAGACCAAAGCAACTATCAGATGCATACCATTTGAAACTCCTGACGAGGCAGGAAAGTGTGTCTATTCAGGCAAGCCTTCCGGAAGAAGAGTTCTTTTTGCGAGGTCTTACTAATGATTTTTTAGATAATAATAAAAAGGGGCAACGGAAGCCCCTTTTTTATTTATCATGAAAAGTTATTAATTTAGTTGCGCAAAATTCCATGAAAAAATCTCTGAAGAATGTCGGATACAGAAGAAAAAAAACAGGCTATAATCGGAACTCTTAAGGAGAAATCCCTATTAAAACAAAAGGTTTTTGATAATACTTTGGAATCCTTTATTATGGTAAAGGACATATTAAAAAGTTTATCAAAAGACATCAATACCAGTCTTGGAGGAGTCGATGCAAGAATTAAACTGGAGTATTCTGACAGGAGTAATTTTGATGCCCAGCTTAAGGTTGCAGGAGATATTCTTCTTTTCAGCATGCATTCCAATATTTTTCAGTTTGACAGGGATCACCAGGCCTGGAAGACTCCCTATATTCAGAAAAATAAGTATAATGCTTATTCCGGAGTAATTAATATTTATAACTTTCTTGCAGATTCATTTAAATATTCTCGTCTAGATGACCTCGGGTATCTTATTGCAAGGGTTTTCATAAATCATGAAAATCAGTATTTTGTAGAAGGAAAGAGACAGATGGGAATGCTTTTTACAAATTATGGAAATGAACCGATAAGCAAGCATGCTCTTCAGCTTATAATCACAACTGCAATCCAGTATTCAATGGAATTTGATCTGTTGGTGCCTCCATACGATACAATTAAAATAGCTACAGTCGGACAGGCGGAAGCAAAGATACAGCATTCAAGAATGATTACCGGTAAGCGGCTTGGGTTTCAGTTTAATTCAGATGATGTTTTAACCACCCTACCTAATAAAACCTGATGTGCAACCATCAATATAAATACAGAAGAGATTACCGTTTATGGATTATAACGGTTCTTCTTTTTATATCTGGCACAAATTATTCACAAACTTTAAATCTGAGGGATACCATTCCTGAATTGGGGCCTATCAGGGATAGCATCCCCATTTTAACAGGAGATACAATCAATAACGAACTTACTTCGCTAAGACCTCCAAGAATATCAAAGGATAAAACAGTACTGCTGCTTGATTCTCTCAAGGTAAAAGCTTCCCGGAGCCTGATCATGAAAAAACTATATGATTTTATAGTTGTTTCAGCGAAACCCATTAATAAAGTTCAGTTCACAGGAACCAGCGATATTGGTTTTCTTCTCCACACAGGGAAAAAGATCAGAAAAATCGAAATAATAAGACTCGAAGCTTTCGGAACTGATATTAATATCCCACTGTATTATGACCCGAATGCGATAGAAACCCTTCTTAATAAAACCCATATCAAGACTAACGAGAATATTATCAGGAAAAATCTACTTTTCTCTGAAGGTGAATCGATTTCACCCCTTATATTCAGCGACAATGAAAGGATACTGAGGCAACTGAACTTTATATCCGACGCCAGGATTATTGTAGTCCCTGTTTCAAATGAAGAAGCTGATATTGTGGTTATTACAAAAGATGTTTACTCGCTGGGAGCAGAATTTGATTACAGGGGAATAAGCAACGGAAGTCTTAATTTTTTTGAGAAGAATGTTATGGGAATGGGCCATGGTCTGGGCCTTCAGATACCTTACGACTTTAAAGTTGATGAATCGTTGGGTCTCGGACTTAATTATTCTATTAACAATGTGAGGAAAAGTTTTTTTGATCTTAAACTGGATTATTTAAAAACACATGAAGAGACACACTATGGATTTCGTTTAAGCCGGGATCTTATAAGCGCAACTACAAAATATGCAGGAGGAATCTCAGTCAGACATGTGTCAACTACAGAAGACCTTGATTCTCTGGTCGTGGCGGAGCCACTCAGATATAACCTTCAGGATTACTGGCTGATGAGATCATTTCTTATAAATAAGGAATCAGTTTCCAGAATTATTTTCGGAGCCCGTTATAAAAATAATAACGTACTCGACCGCCCCTTTATACTTCCCTTTTCCTATTATGATCTTCAGAAGTACAGAATTTTTCTTGGGTCTGCTACTTATTCAATTCAGAAGTATTATAAAACAAACATGATTTACAGCTATGGCCGAACTGAGGATATTCCATATGGAGGATTGATAAGAATGACCTTGGGAAGTGAAGTTAATGAATTTAATAAGAGAACATATGTTGGCATAGACGCTTCAGTTGGAGAGTCTAGTAAAGACCTGGGATATTTCTATACATATGTCGGATTGGCAGCATTTCTTAACAAAAGAAAAAGTGAGCAGGGTGTTCTGAACTTTGGAATGAAGTATTTTTCAAATCTTATTATGGTGAGAGACCACATGATAAGAAATTTCTTTAGTATCAATTACACCAGAGGTTTCTCCCGATATTCTGCTGAAAGTATAACTTACCTGCATGAAAATGGCTTGTCGGGCTTCCGGAATGATACTGTTAACGGAGCCCAAAGAATTACTCTAAGTCTTGAATCGGTTCTTTTCAGTCCTTACTCTTATTATGGTTTCCGGTTTGCATTTTTCGCATTCGCTGATGCATCGTTCCTTGAAGGAACCAGGCTGGTAATTAAGGATGGAAGTGTTCTCTCCGGAATCGGACTGGGTATAAGAATTCGAAATAATAACCTAGTGGTCAATACGTTCCAGATACGCCTGGGCTTCTTCCCCAATCTTCCTGCATATTCGAGAGTAACCAATCTTCTTTTTTCAGGAGAACAACTTCTCAGACCAAATACCTTTGACCCCGGGCTACCCACAATTATTCCATACAGATAAATGACTAAAAGAATTATTCGTAAAGATTTTAATAAATTTATCAGGGAGAATGTATCATTGAACCCTGAAGGAAAAATCCTTCTAGCTGTTAGTGGAGGCATTGACTCCATGGTAATGACAAGTCTGTTTATTGATAACGGAATCAAAATAGGAATAGCTCATTGCAATTTTTCGCTGCGGGGAGACGAATCTGATAAAGATGAGGAATTTGTACAAAAATATGCTGACGAACATAAAATACAGTTCTTCACAAAAAAGTTTGATACTAAATCCATTGCGGATCAATCAGGATTATCAATCCAGATGACAGCCAGGGAATTAAGATATAACTGGTTTGAAGAAATAAGGAGAGAAAATAAATTTGATTTCATTTCTGTTGCTCATAACCTTAATGACAGCATTGAAACCTTACTTATTAATCTGATCAGGGGAACCGGAATAAATGGATTGGGTGGAATCAAATCGGTTCAAAACAAAATTATCCGTCCATTGCTTTTTGCTCCACGACAGGACATTGTTCAGTATAGTATAGAGTACAAAGTAAACTTTCGTGAAGACAGGTCTAATGCTGAAACTAATTACACCAGAAACAAAATCAGACACCTTATTGTACCATTACTAAAGGAGATAAATCCGTCGGTTGAATCAACCTTAACAGAAACATCTGAAAGACTGGCAGAAGTGAATGAAATTGTATCAGATTATATTAATGATATCAGAGGCAGGATATCAGAAATTAAGGGCTCAGATACGATATATAATATAGCTTATCTAAAAGCATACCTTAACAACAGTACAATTCTATATGAACTTTTTAAGGTTTATGGTTTGTCAGGACTATTATTAAAAGATCTTAAAAATGTTATAACCGGAAGATCCGGTGGTAAAATATTTACAACCTCAAACAGAATTATAAAAAGCCGGACCCATCTCATCATATCTCCTCTTTCGGTGGATGTTACTCCTCAACTGGAAATCGGGAAGATTGAAGATCTCCTTAATAATCCGGTTATCAGAACAGCCCGCTATATAAATGTTAGTCCTGATTATTCCATTCCCTCCAGATCTGATATTGCTTGTCTTGACGGTGAAAAAATAGTTTTTCCTCTGACTATAAGGAGATGGCGGCCCGGAGATTATTTCTACCCTCTGGGTATGACCAGCAAGAAAAAGCTCAGCGACTATTTTATTGATAAAAAATTCACGCCGTCCGAAAAAGAAAAAGCACTTGTTGTTGAATCTGAAGGAGAAATAGCATGGATAATCGGAGAGAGAATTGATGAACGATACAAGATAACTGAGTTTACCAGACTAATTTTAATTCTTGAAACCTGACAACTCTAAAGATTATTGCTCCTGCTCTTCTTTTAATGTTCTTTTTAGAATCAGAAATCCGGTTACACCGGCTATTGCCGATGCACCTAAAATAACTGCCTTTGTATTATTGATTATAAATGGGTCATCAAAAGCAAGAAGTGTTATAAAAATTGACATAGTAAAGCCTATCCCGGCTAAAAATCCTGCTCCGATTATGTGTTTCCAATTTAACTCGCCAGGCATTGAGCATAGGCCAGTTAAGACTGCTGCCAAACTAAACAGGGTAATACCCAGAGGTTTACCGATAATCAATCCGCCCATAACTCCCAATCCATAAGGCTCAGTAAAAGCATCCCAGTTATTTCCAAATATTATGGCTGTGTTCGCCAGAGCAAAAAGAGGCAGCACCAGAAATGCAACCGGTTTGTGTAACATATGCTGAAGCCTGTACGAAGGTGATAATTGATCTCCTGTGCCAAAAGGAATTGCAAATGCAAGAAGAACACCGGTAATTGTAGGATGAATACCTGAATGAAGCATAAAATACCACATAGCTATACCTCCCAGAATATATGGGATCAGATTATTGACTCTGAAGCGTTTAATAACCAGCAAACCAAAAAAAATCATTAACGAGATCAGGAGATTTGTCCACATTAGGGTTCCTGTGTAGAACAGAGCTATTATTATAATTGCCCCGAGATCATCAACAACAGCCAGAGCTGTTAAAAAAATTTTTAGCGAGATTGGTACCTTTTTGCCCAGGAGAGACAAAATTCCGAGTGAAAATGCGATATCAGTTGCGGTTGGAATGCCCACTCCGGACTGAGTCCCCGTACCGAAGTTAAACAACAGAAATATTCCGGCAGGAACCACCATTCCGCCAATTGCCGCTGAAACAGGCAAGATAGCGTTTCTTATTTCAGAAAGTTCGCCAACATAAATTTCTCTTTCAAGCTCAAGACCGATCAAAAGAAAAAAAACAGCCATCAGTCCGTCGTTGATCCATTGCTCGATTCTCATCTCTCCAATCCCTGAATGCCAGAAATTTATATAGGAAGCCTGTAAATTTGTGTTTGCAATGACGAGAGAAATGATGGTGCAGAGGATCAATAAAAGTCCTCCCGACTTTTCACTCCTGTAAAATTCTCTGTACAGCTGAGTAATTATCATCTTCCTTATATGATTATCATCCTACATAATTCAACAATCAGGGCATGACAATGTTACGATAGGCCCCGCTGTTTTTAATTCACCTTTTCCCATAAATTCCCTTGTCAATAATAGTAAGATCAGCCATAACTATTGCTGCAGCAGCCTCAATAATTACTGGCATTCTTAAAGCAATGCAGGTGTCATGGCGTCCTTTTACTTTAAGAACAGTCATTTCATTCTTCCTGAAATCGAACGTTTCCTGTTCAACGCCGGTTGAGGAAGTAGGCTTAACAACTGACCTGAAAATGATTTCGTTACCATTAGTTATTCCACCGTTTATTCCACCCGCATTATTGCTTGCAGTATTTCCCTTGCTATCGATGAATGGATCATTATGTTGCGATCCTGTCATTGCTGCGGCAGCAAAACCTGCACCGAATTCAATTCCCTTTATTGCAGGAATTGAGAAAATGATATGACTTAATGCCGATTCAAAAGAATAGAAGAATGGTTCACCTATACCGGCCGGTGGATTTGAAATCCGGCACTCTACAATGCCTCCGATAGTATCATTCTTTGCAATTGCCTCATCCAAAGCTTTTTCAATGTCTTGTGAACCGCCTGCAGAGATTAGTCTTGCTGAAATTTTTGAGGCGGCAGAGATTTTTTTGGCAATAACACCAGCTGCTACCAAACCCCATGTTATTCTGCCTGAAAAATGACCGCTTCCCCTCATATCAGCAAAACCGGAATGTTTTATCCCGGCAACGTAATCTGCATGTCCCGGCCTTGGAACATTCCTGAACTCATCATAGTCGGTTGAAATCTTATCCTTGTTCCTGGTTATGATGGTTATCGGAGCACCGGTTGTTAGATAATTAAAAAGCCCGCTGACAATTTCCGGGATATCAGGCTCCTGTCGTTTTGTTGTTCCTCTACTCCCACTCTGACGTCTGGTCAGGTCAGCCAGAAAGTCGTCAGGCTTAACAGATATGCCTGGCGGGCAACCGTCAATAATCACTCCAATCGCCTGACCATGCGACTCCCCAAAAAGAGACACCCTGAATACAACACCAAAAGAATTCATAAACTATCTTTTTTAAAACTTTTATAAAATTCGACTACTTCGCTCACTTGCATTTTTTCTGCAACAGCTTTTCCAATTCCTTCTGTAAAAATGAAGTGAATATCAGTCCCTGTTTTTTTCTTATCGTGAAGCATATAGTAATCTATTTGATTTGCAGGAAGTTTATTGGTTTCGAGCAGTTCAAACCTTTGCAGGATATCAATAATCCGGCCGGTCTCTTCTTTACTGATCATTCCCCTTGAAAAAGAATACCAGGCTGCAAGCTCCATTCCTGAGGCAACTGCAAACCCATGATTAACAGAACTAAACATCTCTATTGCATGTCCGAATGTATGACCGAAATTAAGAATCTTTCTAATTCCTGTTTCCCTTTCATCTTCAGATACCACCATGGCCTTGAACCTGACTGATTCAGCCACCAGTTCGGTTAAGACTTCACTGTCTCTGTTTTTAATTTTTTCAACATTTCGTTCAATAAACCCGAATAGTGACTTATCGCCAATTATTGCTGTCTTTATAACTTCAGCAAGTCCCGACAGATATTCTCTGTATGGCAAAGTAAGAAAAAAGGAAGGATCACATACCACAAACTCAGGTTGTGTGATAGTACCCAGGATATTTTTCGAATCTCCAAGATTGACACCGTTTTTTCCACCTATACTGGCATCAACCTGTGAGAGTAGTGTTGTTGATATGTATCCACACCTTATTCCCCGCATATAGACTGAGGCAAGAAAACCTGCGATATCACAAACGACCCCTCCCCCAATTGCCAGAACAAATCCGGAACGGTCAAGTCCCGATTCCAAAAGTTTTTCTGAGAGCCGGCCTATCACTTCAAGTTTTTTGCTTACTTCTCCCGGAGTGATGGAGAACACAGGAAACCGGGGAAACCTGTTTCCATATATATTTAACACATTATCATCGGTAATGATTACAACTCCTCTATCGGGAAGCAATGCACCGGTGTTCTCCCAATTTTCTCCAACCAGTACTACTGATCGGAAATGTGGTGTGGTTACAGTTATTTTTTCCAATTATTCGATTATTGCATAAAAATATAAAATCCTTCGTATCAATCTATATAATAATATGAATGACTGTTATTTTTCGCTTAGTTCAAGCCATCGCATTTCTTTTTCATCAAGACCTGAAACTAGGTCTCCATGTTTTTTAGACATAATATATAGTTCCTGTGCGCTCAGGGAACCGCGGCTCATCTCCTCTTCAATCTGATTTTTTTCTTTTTCCAGAATCCTGATCTCAGCACTCAGATTTTCAAACTCCTTTTTCTCCTTATAGCTTAAACCAGTTTTCTTTTCCTTTTTAACAGACTGATTATCAGTAATATTATGAACAGGGGGCTTCTGTGATTTTAAATTCGATGCATCTCTGATTTCATCCTCCTGTTTATCCCGAAGCTGAGTATAATTTCCGGGAAAGTCCTTTATAATACCGTCGCCCTGGAATTCAAAAATATGGTCAACTACCTTATCCATAAAATACCTGTCGTGAGAAACAATAATCACACATCCCCTGAAGCCTGCAAGATACTCCTCGAGAACGTTAAGTGTAAGGATATCAAGATCATTGGTCGGTTCATCGAGAATAAGAAAATTTGGATTCTTCATAAGAACAGTAAGCAGATAAAGACGTCTTTTCTCTCCGCCTGACAGTTTTCTGATTAATGTATATTGTTTTTCAGGCGGGAAAAGGAAATAATTCAGGAACTGAGTAACAGACAGAATACTTCCATCACTTACAGTTACTCTTTCGGCAATTGATTTTACGATATCAATTACCGTCGTATTCTCATCAAATTGAATTCCCTGTTGCCGATAGTAGCCGAACACTATTGTTTCCCCTTTATCTACCGTCCCGCTATCGGGGACTTTTAGTCCTGTAACAATATCAAGAAAGGTTGTCTTGCCAGTTCCGTTTCTGCCTATTAACCCTACCTTTTCATACCGGTTAAAGAGATAGGAAAAATCATTAAGCAATACCTTTTCACCATATGATTTGCCTATATTCTTAATTTCAAGGATTTTTTTGCCCATCCTTGCAATGTTTACATTTATATTAATGGACTTATCATCCGGACGGAGTATCGCCTTTTGCTTAAGATCGTAAAATGATTCAATCCTTGATTTGGCCTTATGCCGTCTTGCTTTTGGCATTTTCCTCATCCATTCAAGCTCTGTTTTAAGGAGGTTCTGTGCTTTCTCAGCATTTGATTTAACAGAATATTCCCTGTCCTCTTTTTTCTCCAGGTAGTATTCATAGTTACCTTCATACCTGAATAATTCATTTCCCGACAATTCAAATATTACATTGCAGACCCTGTCAAGAAAATACCTGTCATGAGTTACCATCAAAAGGCTTTTGGAAGAACTTATCAGGTATTCTTCAAGCCATTCAATCATGTCAAGATCAAGATGGTTTGTTGGTTCATCAAGAACCAGAATATCTGAATCTCCTACAAGAACTTTCGCAAGCGCGATTCGTTTCTTCTGTCCTCCTGAAAGGGTTCCGATAGTTGCTGTAAGGTCAGTAAGTTTAAGCTTGAAGAGAATCTGTTTCACTGCCACCTCATACTCCCATGCTTTGTGATCGTCCATCAGCTGTATAGCTGCATGTTGCATTGCGGGGGTGCCTGAAATCATACATTGTTCATATTCCCTGATAACTCTTACCTGGTCAGTATCAGTACAAAAAAGTTCGTCAATTATTTTGTTTGAGTCATTCAGTTCAGGTGATTGTCTCAGGTATGCAATTTTAAGGCCTCTTTTAAAAGTCACAGAGCCTTCATCACTTTTCTCAATCCCGGTAAGAATATCAAGCATCGAGGATTTACCAGCCCCATTTATTGCAATTAATGCAGCTTTATCATCCTTGTTGATATTCAGATTTATATCTTTAAAGAGAAGCTGATCACCAATTCTCCTAGAAATGTTTTCTGCCTGAAGATAACTTATCATAATTAACCAATATTCTGCAAAGATAAAAAGTGTTACTTTACCACTGCATTATATTTTCGAAAGGATGACAAAAAAAGAAAGATATCGCGGGATCATTGAGTATTTTAGTAAAAATTTCCCCCTGGCTGAAACTGAACTTGTTTACAGTAACCCCTTTGAACTTATTGTATCGGTAATTCTTTCTGCACAATGTACCGACAAGAGAGTCAATATGATAACACCTGCCTTATTAGCAAAATATCCAGATGCTGAATCAATGGCCATGGCCAGACCGGAGGAAATTTTCGAGTATATAAAATCATGTACTTATCCGAATAATAAATCAAAACATTTATCTGCTATGGCAAGGATGTTAGCCGATGAGTTCGGAGGTATAGTCCCTGCCGAACCTGCTATTTTGCAACGGCTTCCTGGGGTGGGTCGCAAAACAGCAAATGTTGTAGCATCAGTCATTTATGGAAAACCTGTAATTGCGGTTGATACACATGTGTTCAGAGTGTCGGTAAGAACGGGGCTTGTAATGAATGCCAAAACTCCCCTTAGCGTGGAGATGCAGCTTTCGGCCAATATAAAGCCCGAGCTTATGCATCTGGCACATCACTGGCTTATATTGCATGGCAGATATATCTGCAAGGCAAAGAATCCGCTATGTGAACAATGTGGAATTAAAAATTACTGCAGATATTACTCTGAAAAGAAAAAGAATAAGTAAGAAATAAGATTACATTTGAAGCAAAAATAATTCTGTATTAAATCATAATTTATATTTTTATTTCGGAATTACAACCGGCAGACAGATGGATTATAAGGAAAGATATGAATCCCTTCTTGAAAAAAACAAGCTTTTGGAAAAGGAGCTTAAAGGATTCCTTTCAGAATCAGCTCGTACGGATGGCAGTCCGGTTTGGAGAGATAAAAAGATCAGGGAAAGCAAGGGGGATATACTTGACGAGATATTCAATACCGTTACTAGTTATCTGGCACTCTTTAGTTATGGGGATGGTAATAAGTTTCGAATAATAGATTTAAACAGCAGGGTTGAAGAAGTTGAGTTTATTAAAAAAGACGATGTTATCGGTAAATGGATTGATGAGACACCGCTGGCAGGTCGTATAAAACTTATTGAGCTCCTGCATCATTTGAGGATAACCGGAGAATCTCATAAACTGGCGGCATCTCCTAAAGGTGATGATTCCGAAGGCTATTATATGGGATTCATACTCACTTCCGGTGATTTTGTTATAACATGGGAGCCTGGCCGCCAGCAAAGGAATACTGATGATATTTACAAACAGACAGTTGTATTTGAAAAATTCGCTGACTACCTGCCTGAGATGGTGTATGAGGTCGACCTCCATGGAAAGATTCTGTATGCAAATAAGCAGGGACTGAATTTTTTTGGCTACTCCAGAGAAAACCTTGATAAAGGATTATCTATTGCTGAAATTTTTCCTGATAGTTTCCGTCGAGTGATCGAGAATCTTAAAACACTAACTAAGCATGACCAGGTATCAAGCAACGAGTATTTTGGCAAAAAGAAAGATGGGACCATAGTTCCGGTCTTAACTCATTCATTCCCAAAATTTCATGCGGAGAAGATAATAGGATACAGAGGTGTTATCTCAGATATTAGCAAACAGAAACTATTTGAGAATCAAATAAAAAGAGAGAAAGCCTTTCTTGAACATCTTATTGATTCTACACCCGAAGCTATTGCTATTTCTGATTTTCCGGGTAAAATTACAATGGTAAATAAAGAGTTTTCAAAACTTTTTGGATATAGTGCAGATGAATCAATAAACAGATATATTGACGATTTGATTGTACCTGACGACCTTAAGGAGGAAGCCATATCTATTCTTAATCAGGCAACAAAGGATCAAAAGGTTATAAGGCAAACCATCAGGAAAGATAAGTATGGCAAAAGGATACATGTTTCTCTGATTGCTACAGCAGTTGCCATTAACAGTAAACCGGTAGCTTTTCTTGGCATATATCGTGACATTACCATTGAAAGAAAAAATCAGCTTCTTCAGGAAATACTTTTCAATATTTCAACTGCAGCCCTCCGTCAATTTGATATAAAGGACCTTTATCCTATTATCGTTCATGAAGTAGGCAAGATATGGGATACAAATAACTTTTTTATTGCCTTATACGATAAAAGTTCTGAAACTCTGTCACTTCCATTTTTTGCGGATGAAAAAGATGATTTTAATGAAATCCCAGCTGAGAAAACAATTACTGGCTGGGTTATCAAACACAATAAGGCTGTTCTCTTAAGAGAATCAGATCTTAAGTTAATGGAAGAGGCGGGCGATATTGACCTTGTTGGAACTCCATGCAAAGTATGGATGGGTGTTCCATTAAATATTGAAAATGAATGTATCGGAGTAATGTGTCTTCAGGACTATTATGATGAAAATAAGTTTACTCAGGATGATCTTTATGTTCTTGATTTCATTGCGAACCAGATAGCTATCGCAATTCAGCGAAGGAGAATGCTTGATAATCTTATTCAGGCACGACAAAAAGCAGAGGAAGCTGCCCAGACGAAACAGCAGTTCATGTCAACTATGAGCCATGAGATAAGGACTCCACTAAATGAAGTTATCGGCATAACCAATCTGCTTTTGCAAGGCACTCCAAGGCCCGATCAGATGGATTTTATAAAGACTCTCAAATTCTCAGGAAATCATCTGCTGACATTGGTAAATGATGTTCTTGATTATAATAAAATGGAATCAGGGAAGATTGTTTTTGAACAGGCACAGTTCAATTTTAATGACTTCCTCGATGAAATAATGAGATCTTATGCTTTCAGGTCCAAATCGAAGCATCTTGGATTTAAATTAATCAGAAAGAGTAATTTGCCGGTTGAAGTTATTGGTGACCAGATAAGGTTAAATCAAATACTTTCCAACCTCTTATCCAATGCATTGAAATTTACCTATTCAGGAGAAATTACGGTATTTGTCAATGAAGTCGGAAGAAAAGGAAACAAATCGATCATCGAATTTCTGGTACGCGACACAGGTATAGGCATTGCAAGTGAAAAGCATTCTGCTATCTTCGAGAGCTTCACCCAGGCCTCAACTGATACAACAAGATACTTTGGCGGCACAGGTCTGGGGCTGGCAATATGTAAGAATCTTATTGAGCTCCAAGGCGGGTCGCTAACCCTTGAAAGCGAACTCGGGAAAGGTTCAACATTCGGTTTTACTCTGACATTTGAAATCTCTGACAAAAAGACCAGTATTATTACCGCAGATATCCCTGAATCTTATACCGGTCTGGAAGGAAAACGAATCCTGATTGCGGAAGATAATAAGATCAATTTCTTTGTAGCAAATAAGTTCCTGACCGGATGGGGCATCTCCGTAACCCATGCGGAAAATGGACAGATTGCGGTTGATCTTCTGGAAACGGAAAAGTTTGACCTGATACTTATGGACCTTCATATGCCTGTTCTGGATGGAATAGAAGCAACTAAAATTATAAGAAGTTCAGCTGATCCACAGATAAAAAATATTCCGATAGTAGCTCTGACAGCAGCAATTATGTCTGAAAGTCATGATAAGATAGACAATCTGGAAATAAACGATTATGTGCTGAAACCTTTCAAACCCCATGACCTTTTTGAGAGGATATTGAAGCATACAAGGTAGATTCAAACTCTAACACCTTTAAATGAGCTATTTAATGCAATTTCTGCTGATAAAATCAGCCGCTTTCTTGTTGCCAAGGCTGAATGATCTTCTGAAATCATGACATGCATCTTCCTTTTTTCCTGAATTTAGCAAAGAAATTCCTTTGCTAAGCCAAATCTCAGAACTGCCGGGATTAAGATCAAGTGCCATAGTATAATCTTTAATTGCCCAATCCCATGTTTTGGACAAAAAGTAAGCATTAGCCCTGTCTGTGTAGCATTGAGGATCATCCGGATGAAGTTCAAGATTCCTGGAAAAATAACTCAGAGCTTTAAGATTATCACCCGAAGCTACTTCCACTTTGCCGGCCAGACTGATAGCTGTTTTATCATCGGGAACAATATTCAGATATCTTTCAAGGTCAATTGAAGCTTTGTTTGCTTCTCCTGTTTTCAGGTAACATTCAGCTCTTAAAATCAGTAAAGAAGCGTCCTGGAATTCAAGATTCAACATTTTTGTATAAACATCTGATGCACCTGAAGGATTTTTATTACCTGTTTGTGCTTTTGCCAGAAGACGCAGATATCTTTCGTTTTTTTCATCAGAATTTACCAATTCTGAAAGTATTCTAACGGCATCAGAATATCGGCCCTCTGAATAGCTGACCAAAGCATCTCCATAGAAAACCGGCGTATCACTCTTGTAATTTGCTCTTAATTCAGAAAGTACATTCTTCGCCTCAGCTATGCTTCCTGTCGATATATAATATTCAATTTCAGAGATTCCTTTTTCTGAATCAGGATACCATTCCTTTTTCAAAAATTGGCGCCATTCCGGCCTGTTTTCAATTATGGAGAATGAAGGATCCAGTAGTATCTCCTTTTCACTTTTCCTGTATGAAGAACTTAGATTTCTCTCAAGATGTGAAATTGCAGAAGAAACGTCACCTCTGAGTGAGTAGATCCTTGCCAGTCCAAATTCACCGGAACCGGGAGATAAATGGTTTGCTTTTCCATAATCACTTATAGCTCCATCATAATCACCCTTCATCTGCTTTGCCTCAGCTCTCTCTTGATAAATTCTGGCATCATTGGCATTTTCATTAAGGGCCCCGGATAATAATTCAATAGCCATTTCAGGTTTACCACTTGTTGTGAGTGCATTTGCCTTCAGGAGAATATCAAGCGTTTGTCCTGAAATTATTCCGGGAAACATCATTATTACGCAGAAAATCAATATTTTATTCATTTCTGAAACTTTCAAATTATTTTGTTTCGATTTTATTTGTCTGTGCACCCTCCTCAGTAATCACATGAACAAAGCCGGTTAGATGAAATTGCTCAAGTCCTGAAATTCGATTCTCGAAAACATCGCATTGGTAAAAGTACACCCCCGGAGAAACAATTTTTCCTTTATAAGTACCATCCCAGTTTATCTTAGGATCTTCAGTCTGGTATATCAGCAATCCATTTCTATTAAATATTTTAATATCTATTCTTTCAACCAGACCTGAAGTTTTTGCCACAAGAAAATCATTTATGTCATCTCCGTTTGGAGTGAATACGTTCGGGATTTCAAAAAAATCACAAGAATCGACACATACCATTAATGATTTTTCGCCCTCATTATTATTCAGGTCAAAAGAAGACACAGCATAACAGCCTGAGATTACCTCACCGGGATTATGTCTGTATGTAAAGATATTTTTATCATCAATTGTTGCAAGAAGTGTAAGATTCTCCTCATAAGTTAATTTATAATATAATCTGTAACCGGCTATATCCTTCGTACATGTTGTATCGGCAATGTACCACGATATTGTATTATACAGACTGTCGCACTGACTTACAACATTTATTTCAGGAGGACATGGCGGTTCATTATCAACAGGTGTAACACAAGTAATCTGAGATAAATTAATAAGGTTTTTGGGCATATTTTCAGAAGGGTATGAACCCACAGAACGTACGTAATAGCAATATTCATTCCCATTAACAAGGTTAATATCAGTAAATTCGAGTATGTTTGAAGAACCTATTGAATCGTATATCATCGTAGTTTCATTCAGTCGGAAGAAATCATAACTTGTATTGATCCACGGAACATTCCGGCTTATAACGAACCTGACTTTCCTGTCGCCAGGGACTGCAGTTAAAAATACTGACGATGCGAAAGCAGGCTCGCCAACTAAAAATCTGTTCCCGGGAGCATTATTGTACAGCTCGATCTTGTATAGAAATCCCTGAGCTGATGTATTGATTAATGTATCAACGAAAATAGTATCATTAAGATCAGATGTAATTATTGATCTTACCTGCTGAAATGAGACACCTGAAATCCCTACAGCCCTGTAAATGAGATACTCATAAGGACCGGTTGCCGGAATTGTATCCAGCCGGCCAGGTTTCTTCCATGAAATAAAAACAGATCCGTTGGTAGAGCTTGTGGTTCTGACACTAACATTTTTTATTACCGGTAAGCCTGAAACAAGCATAGAAGATATCTCATTTGATGATTTGCTTTCAGTCCCATTCGGATACACTGCAACTATTCTGTAAGAGTATTCTTTACCGAACTGAAGGCCTCTCCCGTTATCTGTATCTACAAATGATACAGTTGAACTGCCCGCTATATATCCGACTTTAATAAAACCTGAAGAAGAAGGCACTCCTGATGTACATGAATCCGGAACAAGGGTGGATGTTCCCTCTCTTCTGTAAATACTGAAGCCGGAAATTACATTTGTTCCGTAATTTTCCCATTCCAACCGTATGAACTTACCCTCAGGAACTGCACTGTTTATTACAGGAGACGGACCAAGCACTTTGATTTTCATATTATGAATATCGGAGAGCTTTATATCAGGATTATAGTCATCAGACTTAAATAAAATATCATAAGGCTGATTTCTAACTGAGGCATGGCATGGCACCCATCTGAACAGTGCTGAGGCAAAGCCGGGAGTGGAATCGATTTTGGTGAAAGTTGCAGGACAGGCTGCTATCTGGAATATTCCTGAGGTAGCCTGCAGACTCAGAAGATCATTATTTACGTCAGTTGCTGAAAAAACGAATTCCAGGGTATCTCCTGCCTCAATACATGCATCCTTAAGATCGCTGTTTACCGGCGGTTTATTGTTTGTACTATAAACTTCAATCTGCATGTCACGAACTACTACACCTATCTTCACTCCATTCCTCCATTCCTGTATCTCCATAGCAATATTATAGGTGCCTGTATCAGCAGGAGTATCCCATATCAGGTCGCCATTGAGTGAATCTACTCTTAACGAATTAGTTGCGGGAGGAAAAGTATAACCCTCAATAGGTTTTCCATCTTCCCTGGTACATATGGTAAGCTGGTAGGAAAGGCTGTCACCGTCGGGATCAAAAGCAGCAGGATTATGAATAAAGATATATCCAAGAGCGGCTTTATCATAAGGGGGATTAAGTAAAACAGGTGTGCTGTTCCGTCCCATTGCAGGATTGACTATCAGGATTGTTGAAATTGAAAAGACAACATTGACCGAGTTTGGAATATTCTTTACCCCGGCATTTCTGTTAGGATCCTGAACAACAATTCTGTAAATACCCGGTCCAGGAAAAGTATGGTTTATTTTATATACGTTTTTTCTGTAATAGTTTGGCAGACTTATTCTTTCTATGCGCTGGGCAGTAGAAGTAGAATTATCGCCCCATTCTACATCAAGAGAAGGCCGGTCAGCAAAACTCAGAGAATAAGTAAAGGTCGTTATCGTAACTTCATATGTAAGATCTGATAACTGTACGTAAGTAATTTCACCTGCCCTGTTATGAGTTGCGGACAGATCAGAGAGAATGAATAATGCTAAGAGCAGCAATAAAAATTTCTTCATAGAAAGTTTCTTAACAACCATGTATCAATTAATAATAAAGGTTTGTTCGGTCTTTTCAGGAGTGAGCCTGATACCCTCTTCAATAGTATTAACCTTAACAATCATCATATTTGCCTGATCACTGTAAAGTCCGGTCATTATCAGGTTCCTGACGGTTAAAGAACCTGGTTTTTTCTCTGATTTATATTTAAGGTTGACCACAATTTCTCCGTCAGTAATCATTACATCATCAACTTCTCTTTTTAGCTTATACTGATCCTCAAACAACAACAAATTCCTATCAAGATACTTACTTACGATAGCATTATGCAAGGTACCATTTTTCGAGTAAATATTAATCAAAGAGTCCATATTATTCTTTTCGAGATCAAGCAGGAAATCGTCGTGATACATCTTTAAAAATACCTTATATGCTTTCAATTCAGGAATATATTCAATGCTAGTAACAGTTACATGCACCGGGTGCAAAACCAGCCATGAAAGAAGAAACAAAGTTTTAATCACTTTTGTTAAGTTTCAGATGTGATATTCTTATCAAAAATCAGACCAATTGAAATCAGTCTTTTATTCTTACACGATCCTTCAGGTATTGAACCGTTCCAACCTCAATAAAGGAGAAACCGGAACCTCCTGAAAAGTTCCCGGCCAGCACAACTATAATATCATCCTTATTAAGATTATGAGTTTTGACAAGTTTTTTCAGAGCAACATGTATAAACTCATCAACTGTTTCCTGTTTCTCCTGATAACTAGGGTAAATACCGTAAGAAAGCGCGAGCTGTCTCATTGTTCTTTCAGAATAACATTGAGCCATAATGAGATTGATGCCACGATAAGAAGCCATATCTCTTACAGTTCTTCCTCCGAGGGTATCGGCAATAATAGCTTTGGCTCCTATTCTGAATGAAGTTTTTACAGCAACCTTTGCAAGGTAAGCTGAGATCTCTCCGGTAACATTCATATAAGGAAGCTCAAGAAATTTTTCTTTATTATTTTCTACTTCCAGGGCTACCTTTGTCATTGTTCTAACCGACTCAACAGGATATTTTCCGTTTGCAGTTTCACCACTGAGCATTATGGCATCTGTTTGTGAGTAAATTGCACTGGCAATATCACTTACTTCTGCCCTTGTGGGTCGAGGATTATTAATCATCGAGTGAAGCATCTGTGTAGCGACAATTACAGGTTTCCTCATATATATGCACCTCGATATGATCATTTTCTGTAGACCCGGAATTTTTTCATAGGGAATTTCTATAGCTAAATCACCTCTTGCAACCATGATTCCATATACATTATCAAGGATCTCACCGAAATTTTCAACACCCTCCTGGTTCTCTATTTTGGCAATAATTTTTAATTCACTCTTAAAGCTATCAATAACAGCCTGAACATCAATAACATCCTGTCTCGATCTTACAAATGAATGGGCAATGAAGTCTACATCATTTTTTCCAGCCATTTCGATAAACTGCCTGTCTTTATCCGTCAGAGAAGGAAGCGATAGTTTAACACCCGGGATATTAACGCTCTTTCTTGATCCGAGCATACCGTCATTTTGTGCGATGCACTCGAGAGTTTCTTTATTCCTCCTTACAGATTTCAGCTCAATTTCACCATCGTCAAGCATTATCGCGGAATCCAGTGGGACGTCAGTTGAAAAATTCCTGTATGTTACATAAATTGTTTTATCTGAGGTCTTTTTATCGGGATCACCGATGATATCTATCTTATCACCTTTCTTTATCTGAATAAAAGTATCACAGACAGTAGTGCGGATTTCAGGACCTTTTGTATCAATAATAATTGCAATCTTGTCTGATACTTCATGGGCATTTTTGATAATTTTAAGGGCTCCTTCTAGATTGAGATGTGCTGAATTGATCCTGACAACATCCATCCCCTCATCATAAAGCTGTTTTATAAATTCAACGGAGCAGTTTTTATCTGAAATGGTAGCAACTATTTTTGTTCTTTTCTTATTCATTATCTTTATTTCTTTTTTCCTGATTTTAATATAAACGCTTCAATAGCAAGCCTGTAGCTGTCAAGTCCGAATCCTGCTATGCTGCCTATACAATTTATTCCTGTAAGACTCTTATGGCGGAATTCCTCCCTGGCTGCAATATTGGTTATATGAACCTCAATAACAGGAGTTTTTACAGCTGCTATTGCATCGGCTATTGAAACAGAGGTATGAGTATATCCGGCGGCATTAAGGATTATCCCGTCATAAGAAAAACCCGCATCATGGATCTGATTAATTATTTCACCTTCGATGTTTGACTGAAAATACCCGAACTCGGTTTCCGGATATAATGATTGCAGAGTTTTCAAATAGTCTCCGAAATTTGTTACTCCGTACTTTTCAGGTTCCCTCTTTCCCAGAAGATTCAGATTTGGTCCGTTAATGATTTTAATTTTCATTTTTTAATATTATTAATATCCGCCTGAAAAAAAGGGTGGTGATGTAGCCTCTTTGCTTGTATGGTTAACAGGATCAATCAATCTCAGGGATTTTCGGTATTTGTTAAGCAAAAATAATCAAAAAATTACAGGATTTATTGCTTTTGCTTAATTCGGATTCAATTTCCAGATGGTTCGCATTTTAATTATACTTTTATATCTTCAACTTAATTACCGATGAGTCTTACCTGGAGCAAAGCATTTCGGGATTTTGAAAATTATCTGAGGCTTGAGAAGTCGTTGTCTCATAACAGTATTGAAGCATACCTTGATGATGTCAATAAGCTTGAAAGATTTTTTCTGGAGACCGGCAGCTACGAATCCCCTGAAACCACAACATATTCAGATCTGAAAAATTTCCTTTTATGGTTCGAAAATGAAAATCATAATCCCCGTACGCAGTCGAGAGTTCTTTCAGGAGTAAGAGCATTTTTTAAGTTTCTGCTTATCGAGGGAGAAATTGATAAAAATCCAGCATCACTGATTGAATCTCCAAAAATTGGACTTAAGCTGCCTGAGGTACTATCGATTGCTGAGATTGACCGGATGATCGATTGTATCGATCTGAGTAAACCGGAAGGCCACAGAAATAAAGCAATTATTGAAACACTTTACGGCTGCGGTCTGCGAGTATCCGAACTTGTCAATCTTCGAATGACTGATATACATACTGTTGAAGGATATGTTTCAGTGACAGGAAAAGGAAATAAACAACGATTGGTCCCGATAAGCAATAAAGCCCTTAAGGAAATAGAGAATTATAAACACTTCAGAAATAAATTAACGGTTATTCATGATCAGAATATAATGTTCCTTAACAGAAGGGGTTCAGGGTTGACGAGGGCAATGATCTTTACAATTATAAAAGGACTGGCCTCAAAAGCCGGAATTTTGAAAAATATCAGTCCTCATACCTTTCGTCATTCATTCGCAACACACATGGTTGAGGCCGGTGCCGATCTGAGAGCTGTACAGGAAATGCTTGGGCATGAATCTATTATGACCACTGAGATTTACACCCACATCGACAGGAGTTATTTACGTGATTCACTAATCATGTTCCATCCTCGGTCCTGAAAAATAAATTCTGTTTCAAAAATTCAATTTTAATGCTACCTTTGCGACTTATTTTGCAAAATCAATAAATTTTATTTATTTCTAATCAATAGTATTATGTCAAAAATTAAACGAGTTTACTTCTTTAGCAAAAAGACAGCAGAGGGTAAAGCAGACATGAAGAACCTTCTTGGAGGAAAAGGCGCAAACCTTGCTGAGATGTGCCTTCTGGGACTTCCAGTTCCTGCAGGATTCACAATCACTACCGAAGCTTGCAACGAGTATTACACAAATAATTGCACTCTTCATCCTGATCTGATGCCGGAAGTCTGGGCAGCCATGAAGAAGACTGAAGAGGCTATGAATATGAAATATGGCGATCCTGAAAATGCATTGCTCGTTTCATGTCGTTCAGGAGCCCGCAGTTCCATGCCTGGCATGATGGACACCGTTTTGAACATCGGACTTTCTTCAGCAACTATTCCTGGTTTCCTTAAAAAAACCAATAATCCCCGTTTCGTATGGGATTCATACCGTCGTCTTATAATGATGTATGCTGACGTGGTTATGGAAAAGGCTGAAGGTATTGACCTTGGCGAAGGAAAGGGCATTCGCAAACAGCTTGACGAAAAACTCGATGAATTTAAAAAACAAAAAGGATATAAATCAGATACTGAAATATCAGCAGACGAACTTAAACTTCTGGCTGAGGAATTCAAGGCAATTATTAAATCAGCCCTTGGAAAACCTTTCCCTGATGATGCGAAAGAGCAACTTGAAGGAAGTATTAAAGCCGTATTCAAGAGCTGGAACGGTAAAAAGGCTGTTTCATACCGTCGTATAGAAGGTATTCCTGACGATTGGGGAACTGCTGTTAACGTTCAGGCAATGGTATTTGGTAATATGGGTGATTCATCAGCTACCGGTGTCGCTTTCACACGTAATCCTGCAACAGGCGATAACCTGTTCTATGGTGAGTGGCTTGTGAATGCACAGGGCGAAGACGTTGTAGCAGGTATACGCACACCAAGTCCGCTTAATGACGATACTAAAAATGACCAGAACAGGCATCTCCACAGTATGCAGGAAGCAATGCCGGGTACATATAAAGAACTTTGGGATATTCGTAATATTCTTGAGAAATCATTCAAGGATATGCTCGATATCGAATTCACAATTCAGGAAGGTACACTTTATATGTTACAGTGCCGTGCCGGTAAAAGAACAGGTACCGCTGCGCTTAACATGGCAATGGACATGCTCCTTGAAAAAATGATCGATGAAAAAACAGCTGTAATGCGCGTTGATCCCGCTCAGCTTGATGAGCTTCTTCACCCGATTTGTGATCCTGCTGTTGAAAAGAAAGTATCTCCTATAGTAAAAGGTCTGCCGGCAGGTCCCGGAGCCGCAGTAGGAAGAGTTGTTTTCAACGCTGAAGATGCAGTTGCATGGTTCCGTAAAGGTGAAAAAGTAATTCTTCTCCGTGAAGAAACTAATCCTGAGGATGTTGAAGGTATGCGTGCCGCTGAAGGTATTCTTACTGCACGTGGTGGTATGACTTCACACGCTGCTCTTGTAGCTCGCGGATGGGGAAAATGCTGTATAGTAGGTGCAGGCGGACTTCATGTGGACGCTGCAAAGAAAATCTGCAAAATTACAGGTACAGATACAATCATCAAAGAAGGTGATTTCCTGACACTTAACGGCACAAAAGGATTTGTCTATATGGGAGCTCTTGCCCTTATGGATGCTTCTGAAAACCCACGTTTCAAAGAATTTATGGCAATTGTTGACAAATTCCGCAAAATGGGTGTTCGCACTAACGCAGAAACTCCTGAAGATGCAATTATTGCACGCAACTATGGAGCTGAAGGTATTGGCCTTTTCCGTACCGAGCATATGTTCTACGGCAAAGGATCAGAGCAACCACTATTCCTTCTACGTAAGATGATCCTCAGCGCAAATGAAACCGAGCGCCGCAATGCACTTGATGAGTTGTTCTCATTTGTTAAAAAAGATATGAAAGCCACCATGGCTGCAATGGACGGATTACCTGTAACATTCAGGCTTCTTGATCCCCCGCTCCATGAGTTTGTTCCACAGGGAGCAGAAAAACAGGAAGAACTTGCAAAAGCTCTCGGAATAAAGAAAGAAGATGTTGCAAAAAGAGGTGAAGCTCTGCATGAATCAAACCCGATGATGGGACATCGTGGTGTACGTCTGGGCATTACATTCCCTGAAGTTACAGAGATGCAGATCCGTGCTATGCTTGAGTCTTCAGTTGAGCTCATCAAGGAGGGGAAGAAACCTTACCCTGAATTAATGGTCCCTGTTACATGCGAAGTTGCTGAAATTGATTATACCAAAAAAGTTTTCGACAAAGTATACGCTGAAGTCTGTGCCAAATTCGGAGTAAAAGAGATCTCATGCAAATATGGAACAATGATCGAAATTCCACGCGCTTGTCTTCTCGCTGACCGCATGGCCAAAACAGCTGAGTTCTTCTCATTCGGAACAAATGACCTTACACAGATGACATTTGGTTTCAGCCGTGATGATACTGGCGGCTTCCTTCACGATTATCTCGACAAGAAAATTCTACCTTCCGATCCATTCCAGACTATTGATCAGGATGGAGTTGGACAGTTAATAAAAATGGCAGTTGAAAAAGGACGTGCGACCAGACCCGATCTTAAAGTCGGAATCTGTGGCGAACAGGGTGGAGACCCGGCTTCTGTGGAATTCTGTTTCAAGGCAGGATTAACTTATGTAAGCTGCTCTCCTTTCAGAGTTCCGATAGCAAGACTGGCTGCAGCTCAGGCTTCTATTAAATACGGCAAATAATCATACTGGGCATCAGACCCATGATATTAAGGGCATCCTGAGGGGTGCCCTTTCCTTTTTAAAAGTTGACGAATATGAGATGAATAATACAAAACATTATTTTTCGTAAATTTAACCTAAATTAGCCCCATGGCCTCCTTAAATTTTATACAGGATGATTACCAAAGATGAATTGTTTAAATATGGTATTGAAAACGTTATTGAAGTACTTTATAACCCTTCATATAATACTTTATTCGCGGAAGAGACAAAACCAGGGCTGAGTAAAACTGAAAGAGGGATAATAACAAAATCAGGTGCAATTTCAGTTGATACCGGAGCATTTACAGGTCGATCACCAAAGGATAAGTATGTTGTTCTTGATGAAAAAACCAGAAAGACCGTATGGTGGAAATCGGATAAAGGGAAGGTATCCGATAACAAGCCAATATCAGTTGAAGTATGGGATCATTGTAAAAATCTGTCATCCCGTCAATTATCAGGAAAAAGACTCTTTGTGGTTGATTGCTACAGCGGTGCTAACCTGAATACAAGACTTAAGGTCAGATTTATAATGGAAGTGGCCTGGCAGGCTCACTTTGTTAAAAATATGTTCATCAGACCTGAACCTGAAGAACTTGAAAATTTCACACCTGATTTCGTTGTTCTTAACGCTTCGAAAACTACAAACCCCGACTGGAATAAGCAAGGTCTCCATTCTGAAAATTTTGTCTTCTTTAATCTCACAGAGGGAATGGCTGTTATAGGCGGAACATGGTATGGCGGAGAGATGAAAAAAGGCATCTTTTCTGTTATGAACTATTACCTGCCTCTTAAAGGCATAGCAGCAATGCACTGCTCTGCGAATGTAGGCAAGGATGGTGATGTAGCCATATTCTTCGGACTTTCGGGAACGGGGAAAACAACACTGTCAACCGATCCGGAAAGAGCATTGATTGGAGATGATGAGCATGGATGGGATGATGACGGGATCTTTAATTTTGAGGGGGGATGCTATGCAAAATGTATTAAGCTTAATAAAAAGAATGAACCTGACATCTACAATGCAATCAGGCGTGATGCCCTGCTTGAAAATCTTGTAGTACTGTCAGATGGTACTATTGATTTCAACGATTATTCGAAAACCGAAAATACAAGAGTCTCCTACCCTATTTACCACATAAATAATATTGTTAAACCGGTTTCAAGGGCGGGACACGCTAAAAAAGTTATCTTTCTTACTGCAGATACTTTTGGTGTTCTGCCTCCTGTAAGCCGACTCACAGAAGAGCAGACAAAATATTACTTTTTGAGTGGATACACGGCAAAAGTTGCCGGAACTGAAAGAGGTATAATAGAACCTGTGCCATCATTTTCAGCATGCTTTGGAGCAGCTTTTCTCATGCTAGATCCCATCATCTATGCAAATGAGCTTGCAAGAAAAATGAAGCAGAATAACACTGAAGCATGGCTGATAAACACAGGTTGGACAGGAGGGCCATACGGAACCGGAAAGCGCATTGATCTTCCGTCAACACGTCGTATAATTAATTCAATACTCGATGGATCAATAAATAATTCCGAATTTATTAAACTGCCGGTCTTCAACCTGAGTATCCCACTAACCGTTGAAGGAGTAGATGAAACAATCCTTCATCCGGCTCAAGCATGGCAGACGTCAACTAAATGGCATACTGCAGCAGCCGACCTGGCATTGAAATTCATAAACAATTTCAGCAAATTCGCAGGAAATAAAGAGACATCACAATTGTCCGATTACGGACCTATAATTTGATTTGAGGGGTCAATAAAATATTATCTTTGCCTCCTGAAAATTTGAGAATATGACAATTATCAATTATTTTATTGCCTTTTTGCTCGCGTATGCACTTGGGTCTATTCCTGCAGCAGTATGGATCGGAAGAAGATTCCATGGCATAGACGTCAGAGAACATGGAAGTCGTAATGCAGGTACAACCAATGTAATCAGGGTATTAGGCTGGAAAACAGGAATTCCTGTACTTATCATAGATGTTTCCAAAGGATGGCTGGCAACAATGCTGCCCGTATTTCTGAATCTTACAGAAGCCGACTCATCACTAATGACAAACATTATGATACTCACCGGCCTTACTGCAATAATAGGTCATATTTTCCCGGTATTTGCAGGCTTTCGCGGAGGAAAAGGTGTTGCGACAGTATTCGGCGTGCTGCTTGCATTGCAGCCACTTCTTACTGTCAGCTGTATTGTAGTTTTTCTTATAGTTCTTCTATTAACAGGTATAGTATCTGTTTCATCAATGAGTGCAGGACTGGCGTTCCCTGTCTTTCTTTTTTCAGTGTTCGGCAGCCCTTCGGTTATTTTCAAAATTTTTTCAATACTGGTTGCTATTGCCCTGCTTGTAACACACCGGAAGAACATTGGCAGACTTATGAGAGGCGAAGAATCCAAACTGATAAATTTCCGCAGGAAAAACAAGCCTTCATCCTGATATTAAGCGACTTAACATAGGTCACTTCCAATACAATATTTTAGAATTGCTCGAGTATTTGTATTCGCCTTGTTATCGGAGGATGAGTAGCAAAAAGAGAGCTCAGCGAAAATCCGGAATCTTTTGATTTAAGTTGTGGATTTTCAATGAACATCTGAGCCACATCCTTTCTTTTAACAGCTTCAATTGTCGGATCAGCAGAGACTTTCTTTAGTGCAGAGGCAAGAGCCAGCGGATTTCTTGTAAGTTCAGCAGCTCCGGCATCTGCAAGGTATTCACGCTTCCTTGAAAGGGCAAATCTGAACATGGAGGCCACCAGATATCCAAAAGCAGCAAGAAGAAGAGCAATAAGGATGCTCGCGCCTCCGCCTTTTTTCCCCCGACCCATACTTCCGAATCGGATGGATCTGAAGAGTGTTTCGGAAATAAATGCAAAAATGCCCACAAAAACAATCGAAATAATAAGCAGCCGTACGTCACGGTTGCGGATATGTGTCAGTTCATGGGCAATAACTGCCTCAAGCTCCTGATCATCAAGCTTATTTATGATCCCTCTTGACAGGGAGACTGAAAATGTTTTTGAATTAAGACCACTGGCAAAAGCATTTAAAGAGTCGTCTTCAATAATATTTATTTTAGGGGTGGTCATCCCGGCTGCAATACATAGATTTTCAACGAGGTTATACACTCTTTTATTCTCATTTCTTGAAAGAGGCTTTGAATCGGTAGCTGAGTTTATCATAGCTGAATGAGAGAACCATGCAACTGTAAACCAAATAATTACACCAATTGTAATCCATGGTATAGTGAGAAGGAAGTTGTGATTAACCCTATCTATACTCAGAAAACTCCGGTCAGCCGACTGCAATTGTTCCTGGCTCATGGAAGTAAAGAAAAAGAATAACCAGGTGAGCCCAAAGAAAATCAGAGGGAACATAATCAGGATCAATACAGAATTTGTATTATTCCGTCTTATCTGACTTTGCAGACCGAAATATCTCATCGACTCAGAACTGGATTTTAGGTGGCTGCTCGGCTGATGCACGCTGATCACCAAGCTCAAACATAAGCTCTCGTTTAAAATTAAACATTGAAGCAATTATATTTGAGGGGAAAGTCTCAGTTGATACATTAAGCTCTTTTGTAGCTGAATTGAAAAATCTCCTGGCTGCTGCAATCTTGTTTTCAACATCCGATATCTCATTTTGGAGATCCATAAAGTTCTGACTTGCCTTCAGATCAGGATATGCCTCCACCGAAATTCTTAATCCGTCAAGAGCAGTTGTTAGCCTGTTTTCAGCAACAATCTTTTCATTTATTGTTGTTGCCTTCATCGCATTAGATCTTGCTTCAGTAATCTCTGTAAGCACTCCGCGTTCATGTCCCATGTAGCCTCTTACTGTATCAACCAGCTGAGGTATCATGTCATGCCTTTGTTTAAGTTGCACGTCAACATCTGCAAAAGCCTGTTCCCTGTTGTTTCTTAATTTGACGAGTCTGTTGTACATCGAGATTGTTATTAAAATAACAATCAGGATAATTCCGATAAAAATTAGAATAAACATAATGGTATTATTAGAGTTGTTTGCGTTTCGTCTTATTTATCAAATAAAGATATTAATTTTTTACTATTTTTATCAGCTATGTTGTCAAAATATCAATCAGAGACATTTAGCAGATCAATTAAATTATATCTGAAGGCTTATGTGCTTTTCGGTACAGTAGTTTATAACCCAGACAAAAATAATTTTAAACTAATCGAAAATTTAATCTGAAAGAATGAATAAATCAAATTCAACCATTTATCTGGCTTTACTTACTCTGACTGCAACGCTTGGTGGATTGTTGTTCGGTTATGATACAGCTGTTATCAGTGGCACGGTAGAATCGCTTAAACAAGTATTTATTTTGCCGTTTGGACTTGAAGAGGCGGCTGCTAATTCAAGACATGGATTCGTTGTTTCCTCTGCACTTGTGGGATGCATTATAGGAGGAATATCCGGAGGTTTGATCAGCCTGTATTTCGGCAGGAAAAAAGGCCTGATAATTGCTGCAGTCCTGTTTCTTATATCCGCAGTAGGTTCAGCAATGCCGGAAATGTTTATAAAACCAATAGGAACAGCTGACCATACTTTTATCTGGATTTTTGTTTTTTACAGAATAATAGGTGGCATCGGAGTTGGATTGGCTTCAATGCTTGTACCAATGTATATTGCTGAGATCTCACCTGCTGAAAACCGCGGTAAACTTGTTTCATGGAACCAGTTTGCAATAATCTTTGGTATGCTGGTGGTATATTTCGTAAATTACAGTATTGCCCGTAATGGTGATGACACATGGGTGTATCAGACGGGATGGAGATGGATGTTTGCATCAGAATGCATACCGGCTGCTATTTTTCTTATCATGTTAATATTTATCCCTGAAACTCCAAGGTATCTTGCTCTCAGAGGTAACGATAAAAAAGCAATGGATGTTCTTACAAGAATTAACGGACCTGAAAAAGCCAGAATAGTATTTTCTGAAATTAAAGAAAGTTTGTCAGTAAAAACATCCGGAAAATTATTCTCATTTGGATACCTCATCATCATAATAGGTATACTCCTTTCGGTTTTCCAGCAATTTGTAGGCATAAATGTAGTATTGTACTATGCTCCTGAAATATTTAAAAACATGGGTTCCGGTACCGACACTGCTCTTCTGCAAACAATAATAGTAGGCATTATAAACCTGTTATTCACTATTTTAGCCATATTTACCGTGGATAAGTTCGGACGTAAGCCGCTTCAGATCATAGGTGGCATCGGGATGGGTATTTTTATGTTTGCCCTGGGATTTTCTTTCTTCTTTGATAAGGTTGGTACTGTTACTCTGATTTCAATGTTAGGTTATGTAGCATGTTTTGCCTTCTCATGGGGCCCGATCACCTGGGTATTATTGTCTGAGATTTTTCCGAATAAAATAAGGGGGAGGGCAATGGCTTTCGCTGTTGCAGCACAATGGATCTCGAATCTTATAATTTCATGGACATTCCCAATGATGAACAGCAGCACTTTCCTCACCGAGAAATTTAATCATGGCTTTGCTTATTGGATTTATGGCACAATGGCATTTTTAGCCGCACTTTTTGTCTGGAAGTTTGTTCCCGAAACTAAAAAGAAATCGCTTGAAGAAATTGAGCGTCACTGGAGAAAATCATAATCTCATTTATTTAGCCTGAACTTTTTATTATATTTATCGATTCAATATATTTCAAATAAAAACCATTATAAAATTTTCACATATGGAAAAAAGCTTAAAAGGAACACAGACTGAAAAAAACCTTCTAAAAGCATTTGCCGGTGAATCACAGGCAAAAAACCGTTATGAATTCGCCGCAAAAGTTGCGAAAGAAGAAGGATATGAGCAGATTGCTGGGATATTTCTTGAAACTGCATTGCAGGAACAGCAGCATGCCAAGCGCTTCTTCAGGTTTCTCGAAGGTGGTATGGTTGAGATAACTGCATCATATCCAGGTGGCAAAATAGATACTACAAAAGAAAACCTTCTTGCAGCAGCTGAAGGTGAGCATGAAGAGTGGAGCGACTTATACCCGGCATTTGCAAGGATCGCAGAAGTGGAAGGATTCAAAAATGTTGCAACAGCCTTCAAAGCAATTGCCATGGCTGAAAAAACTCATGAAGAGAGATACAGAAAACTGCTTGAGAATGTAATGCAGAATAAAGTTTTTGAGCGTGACGATAAAGTCTTCTGGTATTGCAGAAAATGCGGCTATGTTCATTTTGGAACAAAACCTTTGCAAAATTGTCCTGCCTGCCTGCACCCTACAGCATACTTTGAACTGAAATCAGAAAATTACTAGTCATACTTTTTTAATGCTTGGACAATAATACTCTGTCTATGAATTTATAATATAACCTTATCTGATGATTGATGGTAAAGAATTGCTCGAACTGATTAAAAGCCGACAGAGCGATAGAAAATACAGTGAGAGACCTCTTGAAAAGGAAAAGATAGAAAGGCTATTAGAGGCCGGAAGAATGGCCCCATCAGCATGTAATGCCCAGCCATGGAAGTTTATCGTCATTGATGAACCATCTATCAGAGACAGAGTGGCACGGGCTTCTTCTTCGAAACTAATTGGCATGAACACATTTGTTAGCCAGGCTCCTGTAATAATAGCAATAGTAAGGGAAAAACCGAATCTGACCTCAAAAATCGGGGCTGCATTAAAAGACAAGGATTACTCTCACATTGACATTGGAATAGCTGCAGGAAACATTTGTCTTCAGGCAGAAGCTGAAGGGATTGGATCCTGTATTCTTGGCTGGTTTGATGAACCGGAACTTAAAAAGATCCTGAATATACCCCGATCCAAACGGGTAGAGCTTCTGATCTCTTTGGGGTATAGTTTAAGTGAAAAAAGAGAAAAAAGGAGAAAACCTTCCGAAGAAATTGTGTCATATAATAAATACATCTGATTTTCAGCAAGTTGTATCAATTAAACTTATTAAACTAAATGAAGTCAAAAACTCTTTTACTCCTGTGTATCTTATTCACTTTCCCTGTTGCTATAGCCCAGAATTTTCCAAAACTGGATGAATCTATTCGTCTTAAGAGGCTCGAACTTCCTAAAGGGAAAGTAAGAATGGTTCTTGATACCGACACATATAACGAAATAGACGATCAGTTTGCTCTTGCATATGCATACTTATCGAAAGATAAGATGCAGCTTGAAGCTGTATATGCTGCGCCATATTTCAATACCCGATCGGAAAGCGCAGGTGATGGAATGGAGAAGAGTTATCAGGAGATACTTCGCCTTCTCGGTATGCTGGGTAAATCATCAGAGGGTTTTGCCTTTCGCGGCTCAGACCGATACCTTGAAGATGTTTCCCGTCCAGTAAGGAGCGATGCAGCACTCGACCTTATTAAAAAAGCCAGGACAGCAACTGCCGATAATCCTCTGTATGTTGTTGCCATTGGCTGCATTACCAATATAGCTTCGGCTATTCTGATCGAACCAAAAATTATTGAGAATATTGTTGTTGTCTGGTTAGGTGGTAATAGCCTGGATTGGCCTCATCAAAAAGAGTTTAATCTGATGCAGGATGTGAAGGCTGCCCAAGTCGTCCTTAATTCAGGTGTACCGGTTGTAATAATGCCTTGTCAGCCTGTTGTCTCTCACTTTCTTACAACAATCCCTGAACTTAATTTCTACCTAAAAGGAAAAACTAAACTTTCAGACTACCTTCTGAATTCTACGATTGAATACAGTGGAGGTGCAGACACATGGTCGAAGGTCATCTGGGATGTTACTGCAGTAGCCTGGCTTGTCAATCCAGCTTGGTTACCTACCAACCTTGTGCATAGTCCGATTTTAACTGATCAGATAACCTACAGCACCGACCGTTCAAGGCATTTTATCAGAATGGCGTCATCTGTTAACAGGGATGCAATATTCAGGGATCTTTTCAGCAAAATTACGAAATGATTTGATCCCCATGTTTTCTCATGCAAGCCTGATTAATTAAGCAGCTTGAGAGCTGACTTTATCCTCTTTACTGCCTCAACCAGAAGTTCATCAGAATTAGCATAGGATATTCTTATACATTGAGGCGCTCCGAATGCATCTCCGCCAACAACAGCAACCTGCGCTTTATCAAGAAGATAGAGAGCCAGATCATCTGAATTATTAATTTTGGTTACTCCATCAGACTTACCAAGATAAAAAGTAATTTCAGGCATGACATAGAAAGCACCCTGTGGAATACCAACTTTTAATCCGGGAATTTCTTTCAGGAGGTTGCAAATCAGATCACGCCTGCGGTGAAAGGCTTCCTTCATTATCTCTTTTGAGTTGTCTTTTCCCTTTATAGCAGCCAGTGCAGCTCGTTGTGCAATCGAACAAACACCGGAAGTGAACTGGCCCTGCAACTTATTGCACGCTTTGGCTATCCATAATGGTGCACCAATGTAACCTATTCTCCAGCCGGTCATGGCGTATCCTTTGGAAACTCCGTTCAATGTAATAACCCTGTCGTAAATAAAATCAAACGAGGCCATACTTACATGCTCTCCGGTAAAAATAATATGCTCGTAAATCTCATCCGAAATTATAAACACTCCTTCATGCTTTTCAACAACTCTGGCTAATTTTTCTATTTCACTGGCCGAGTAAACCATTCCGGTAGGATTGGATGGAGAATTGAATATGATCAGCCGTGTTTTTGATGTGATAGCAGCTTCAAGCTGCTCAGGACTGACTTTGAAATCATTTTCAAGAGTAGTTTCAACAACCACCGGTTTCCCTTCTGCAATTATTACCTGATCATAATAACTTACCCAGTAGGGAGCAAGTATAATTACCTCATCTCCCGGATTTACTATTGACAGAATAACATTAATAAGAGAATGCTTCCCTCCGGCAGATACAATAATTTGTTCCGGGGAATAATCGATACCGTTTTCTTCCTTAAATTTCAATGAAATAGCCTGACGCAGGTCGGAATAACCCGGTACCGGGGGATATTTTGTAAAATTATCATCAATCGCTTTTTTCGCAGCCTCTTTAATATAATCGGGTGTATTGAAATCAGGCTCTCCCAGGCTAAGGCTTATGATATCAATACCTTTTTCCTTTAATTCCCTGCTCTTCTGAGCCATGGCAAGTGTCTGAGAAACAGAGAGTGACTTAATTCTGTCTGATAAGTATTCCATATGGGCTAGTATAGTGTAAAACTGATTTAGTCAGGAACCAAAATTAGGAAGTTATATTGAAATACAAAATTGCATTATATCATCCTTGACACTTCACCTTTTATGTATTCAATTGCGGCCCGTGTAGGTTCCTTGTCGAGCGACATGATTTTTTCAAGAAGAAGCTTGCTGAAATCCATAGCTGAAGAAGTTTCAGGCATTTTTTCAGCTTCACTATTGATTATCTTGATCATATTTGAACGGGCGTTTCTGACAACTTCCCATGCCTGGGGGCTCATATAAATCTGTTGTGAAAGGTTGTGTTCATATTCACTGCGGATAGCAGTGACGAGTGCGGAATGAAGCTGGGAGGAACTCATACTTGCAACTGAGACTCTGACAAGGAGTGATTCAAGAGATATCCTTTCAAGCAACAGTATGATCCTCTCATACGCCTGCAGTTTAATCGGAAAGACAGTTCTGCTATTCTGTAATATGAGTTCCTGTCTGCGCTTATCCTGATCATTTTTGATTAAATTTCTAATGAGAACCCAGGCTGTCAGGAAAACTATCAAAGCCGGAAGCGTGATTTTAAGGATATCTGATAAAGTTTCCATTTCGGTTTAAATAATATATGCAAACCTAATTATATTTTTTTAATCAACCCGTTACCCTGTAATAAAGGGGTACACGGCACCCAAAAACGGAAACTACAGTAAATCCACGCTTCTTCTGACAAACGAATTTAAATCTTCCCCTCTCAGCTTATTGTTTGCAAGTAGGGCCAGATCAATAAGTTGCTTAACCATCTTATTTCCTGCACCATATGATTCAAGTATCGCTTTCCTTGAGTTTTCTACATTGGTGAGTTCACTGCGCAGTTTCTCAAGATCATCATTCTCGACCTGTGAAATTTCATCAGCCTTTTTCTTTTTATGATCCTGTTCCATAAAGTCAGCCTCTTCCTTCAACCTTTTCCTTTCAACATTATTCTCTGCAAGTTTATCACCTTCATTATTCTGAAGATCCTCAGCGATCCTGGATATAACCGGATGATTCGGATTAACAACAAGGTTAAAACTATCGGGCAGTTCGCCATAGAAATTCATGCCTCCCCCGAATTGTGCCATCTCCTTCATCCTTCTCATGAATTCAGACTGTGTGATAACAACGGGAACCTCATTTTCATCAAGAGATTCAAATACTACATTATAGACCTCTTTAGATTTAATGCTTACATTAAACACACTCTTCAGATCTTCCTGCTGTTCCTCAGTCAATTTTGATTCACGGTTTGTCTCTTTCTGAATGAGTTTATCAACAATTTCTGAGTCAACTCGTACGAATCTGGAATCCTTAAGCTTGGATTCAAGCTGGTTTATCAGATGAATGTCAAGCTGGCCATCGAGTAATAGAACGTCATATCCTTTATTTTTTGCATTCTCAATATACGTGTACTGATCGGTTTTGCTTGTTGAGTAGAGATAGATAAGAGTATTATTTTTATCGGTCTGATTCTCTTTTATGTATTTCTCATACTCTTCAAATGTAAAGTACTTGTCCTCAGTATTCTTTAGAAGAGCAAACTTAAAAGCCTTATCATAGAATTTCTCATCCGTTATCATGCCATATTCAATAAACAGCTTCAGATTATCCCATTTCTTCTCAAATTCCTCACGGTTATTTTTAAAGATTTCATTAAGCCGGTCAGCAACTTTCTTTGTAATGTGGCTTGATATCTTCTTCACATTCGAATCACTCTGCAGGTAACTTCTCGAAACATTTAGAGGGATATCAGGTGAATCAAGAACTCCATGCAGAAGGGTGAGAAATTCAGGAACAATGCCTTCAACTGAATCAGTAACAAAAACCTGATTACTATATAGTTGTATCTTATTCTTCTGGATTTCTATATTACTTTTTATTTTGGGGAAATATAGTATTCCAGTAAGTTTAAAAGGATAATCAACATTAAGATGAATATTAAATAAAGGTTCATCACCAACCGGGTATAGCTCCCTGTAAAACTTCAGATAATCTTCCTCTTTGAGATCTGCGGGCTTTTGAGTCCAGGCAGGTTTTGTGTTATTGATAATTTTATCCTTACCTGTATCAACATATTTTCCGTCTTTCCATTCCTGTTCTTTTCCAAAGACAATCTCAACCGGAAGAAATTTGCAGTATTTTTTCAGCAGTTGTTCTACTTTCCCATCTTCAAGAAAATCTTTCGACTCTTTATCAATATGAAGAATTACATCCGTCCCCCGGTTTTCCTTTGTAACCTCCTCTATTGAGAATTCAGGGCTCCCGTCGCAGATCCATTTAACCGCAGGAGCATCATCCTGAAAAGATTTAGTGATAACCTCAACCTTATCGGATACCATAAAAGATGAATAAAAGCCAAGGCCAAAATGGCCAATTATATTCGTCTGGTCCTTGTATTTGTCAAGGAAGTCATTTGCGCTGGAAAAAGCAATCTGGTTTAGATATTTATCGATTTCTTCCTGTGTCATTCCAATACCCTTGTCAGAGACAGTAATCGTTTTTTTCTTCTTATCAACATAAACACGGATAGCCGTATCGCCCATTTCTCCTTTATAATCACCTACGGATGACATAGTTCTCAACTTCAAAGTGGCATCAACCGCATTTGAAATGAGCTCCCGCAGGAAAATTTCATGATCAGAATAAAGAAACTTTTTAATAATTGGGAAAATGTTTTCGGTTGTTACTCCTATCTTTCCAGTTTGCATATTTTTAATTTTTATATTAAACATAAATTATCTTGCCGTTCCATTTCAAAAGATGTGCCGTAATGGGAAGACTGACAAATAGTCATTTAAACGACCAAAAAATCAGAAGTACTGTGGAAACCGGTACCGTGCAAATATTAAAAAAAGTACCGCAGCAAAAATAAATGTGAAAAGGATTATCAAAGAGACATTCCTTCTTTTGCGGAACCTGATTATAGTGTTTTCGCTAATAAGTTTCTTTACAATATTATGAATTCTTAGTATCGCATTGGTATTCCGTGGAATGTATGCATCAATGTTTAATTTCACAGCTTTTGTAACTTCAGCCATTTGTTCAGCAGGAATTAGAAGAATGACCCCCGTCCCTGGATCAATCTTTTTAATATCAACAGATAGTTTGTCTATCAGACTTATTTGTTCCTTAGAATCATGCATGCCAAGAATGGCAATTTTACAAAAAGGATTAATCTTATCTGCTTCAAGATGGTTCAATAGCTCTTCCCGGGTGGGGAATGAAACCACCTTATACCTGGCTGTATCCTGGAATCTTTTCTTTACATCTTCTGAAAAGCTCCTGTAATCATCAAAACAAAAAATATGTGTCTTATCAGTTTTTGTCATCAGGGTTAAAATCTAAATGGCTAATCTTTATTTCTGACATCAACATTCCGTTCAAATTTCCATATCCCGTTTTTAAAATTGTAGCTGTCGAACGAGAACTCAGCACCGTATCGGGTATCCTCATTTTTCGTACCTGTTGAAATCGGAACCAAATGGTCGAAAACTATTGAATTGTCTGATCGGAATTTAAGAGTCATTGAACCTGTAGCATCATATTCAAACACTACCCTGTGTTGAATGTTATTTCCATTCTGAAACCATCTTTTCCCCAAAACAAGCCCGTTATCAGTAAATCTCAGAACATCAATTATTTTTCTGTTATTCTGATTATTTCCGAAATCTATTCCAAGAAGAATATAAAACAGCTCCTTTTTAATTTTAACCGGCCTCATGTCGTAATACAATGCACCATACCACTTGTTTTTAGTATATTCTGCATTTGCAAGAATGGGTTCAGGTGAGTTCTCCCCGGTCAATTTAAATAATGTATTTTCTTTCCCCTTAACACCTTTACAAATTATATAGCAGTAATAATTGTTGGTTCTATCGGTAAGAATCAGGTTCCAGGTTATAATTTTTAATTTTTCATCAGAAGCTGTAATCTGCCCCAGGTATCTGAGATTGGAAAAGTTATGTTCAAATACCGAGTCTGATACTGCATATCTGTCAATTATTGTAATTATGGAGTCATTTATTTTGTTTCGTAAGACATCATCGCGGCTTTTTTCCAGACGTGAAAACAAACCGCCAAGACTCTCCGATAATGCCTGTTCCTGAGCATTGACTGCGAAAGAACCAGGGAATACAAATATAAATGTGAATAATACAATATATCTCATTTGTTCAGAGCATTTTTTATCGCGTGATCCAGAAGTTTTTTTATCTGGACGGTTGACCATAATAATTCTTCATATGTAATCGTAAGTGGCGGTGTTATACGGAAAGCGTTATTACAGAAAAGAAAATAGTCAAGAATCAGGCCAAAATCGGGAGCATGAGAAATAATATACGGAATAAGTTCCGGTTGAATAACTCTGACAGCAAGGAAGAGTCCCTCGCCTCTGACCTCTTCAATGAGAGGATGAATCAGTTCTTTCTTGAGAATAGATGATTTTTCAGCAGAACCGGCAACAAGATTCTCATTTATTATGACTTCGAGTGCGGCTAGTCCTGCAGCACAGGATACAGGATGGCCCCCAAATGTTGTGATATGTCCCAGCTGAGGATTTGAGATCAGTGAAGACATTATCTCTTTTGAAGAAATGAAAGCGCCAAGTGGCATTCCTCCGCCAAGGGCTTTTGCAAGAAGAATAATATCGGGGATAACACCAAATCTATCGCTAGCAAACATAAAGCCGGTTCGTCCGAATGCAGTTTGAATCTCATCAAAAATTAATAGCGAACCTGTTTCATCGCATCTTTTACGGATCTTTCTCAGAAAATCATTTTGAGGAAATATTATACCGGCTTCCCCCTGAACAGGTTCGACAATGACGCATGCCGTATTATTGTCAATTACTTCAAGTGATTTCACAATGTTGAAATCAGCAAAAAAAATGTCTGGCAGCAATGGTCTGAACGAGTTTTTAAACGTTTCGCATCCCTGGATGCTTAAGGCGCCATGTGTACTCCCGTGGTATGAATTGCGGAAAGAAATAATCCTGCTTCTTCCGGTATATCTTTTAGCCAGTTTCAGAGCGCCTTCAACTACTTCGCTTCCTGAATTGACAAAATATACATTACTGAGATCGGGGGGAAGAATTTCTGCAAGGCGGCTGGCATATAAAACCTGAGGTGACTGGATAATCTCTCCATATACCATCAGATGAAGATAATTGTCGAGCTGATGTTTAATAGCTTCAATAACTCTAGGGTGGCGATGTCCGGTGTTGCTGACAGAGACTCCGGAAATAAGATCGAGATATTTCTGACCTTCGGGACCGTACATATAAACCCCTTCTGCCCTTACAATCTCAAGCATCAGAGGGGTTGATGAAGTTTGCCCCAGGTTTATCTGGAACATTTGACGGTTTGTAAGCATCAGAAAAACAGGATATTATCTGGCCATAAGGTTGATATCACTCAACAGATTGTCTCTGAATGACTTTCCTATGGGAATGGTTGTTAACGTTGTGCCGACTATTATTTCAAGGGAACTTTCCTTGATCGTCTTTATCATGCTTTTATTTACGATATAAGATCTGTGAACCCGTATAAATAAAGTTGAAGGCAACTGGCTTTCAATTGCTTTCATTGTAAAATGGATTGTATACTTATTCTCGTTTGTCGACAGAGTCACATAATTTTCAAGAGCTTCTATGAAGATTATTTCACTCAGTCTGAGTTTAACCAGTGATGACCCGTTTTTAATAAAAATTTCTTCATCGCCGGTAACAGGAGGAACCTCTTTTCGACTGAAGTATCTTATTGTCTTGTCAATTGCTTTGCAGAAACGTGCATAGGTTATTGGTTTAAGGAGATAGTCCACAACATTGAAATCGAAAGCTTTTAGGGCATACTCCTCGGCAGAAGATACAACAACAATATTCGGAGGGAAATCAAGGCTCCCGATAATATCAAATCCGCTCATCTCAGGCATCTCAATATCGAGAAATATAAGATCGATATCCCGCCGTCTTGTAAGCATGTTTCTTGCACTTACAGGATCGTTGAAAGAGGCAATCAGAGTGAGAGAATCAGATTTGTTAACATACCCCTCCAGAATTTTGCAGGTTATTTTATCATCGTCAATTATAATGCAATTCATTGTCCGCCGTATTGAAAAGGAATATCTTGATCAAAAATAGTAAAAACATTTAAAATTTTTTATCAATTTTAAGAAAGTTACAATTCTTTTGGAAATAAAAAAGATAAGATTTAATATTCACTCAATTAGGTGATTGAATAAAAAAAGGGGTGTTATTACACCCCTAAGCAATCTTGAGAAATTAAGATTAAAGACCTTTGTTAAGTGCAGGAGCTGGTTTGAATTTAACAACTTTCTTTGCAGGAACATTAAGTTTAGCACCCGTACGTGGGTTACGAACTACCCTTGCACTTCTGTTTGTAACATTAAAAGTACCGAGTCCTGGAAGCTGGATCCTGTTACCTTTTTTCATGGCTGTCCCGAAAGCACCTACAAATGAATTAAGGGCTTTGCCTGCATCTTTAATAGAAAGACCTGCATCAGCAGCAATTGCATTAACTAATTCTTTTTTTGTCATAATAAATGTATTAAGGGTTAGACCAAACTTTGTAATTAAATACAAATTTATTTTTTTTTAATTCATATGCAAATTTTTTTTGACGTTTTTCCTCAAATAATGGCCCTTTTAAGAAAAAAAGTATCAATTTGTTTAAGAAAGGTTCGCATATTAAAAAATTTCTCTCCATGGCAATACAGGTGGGTTTCAGAACTTTAAGCAATATTTTTTGTTTATATGTTGTTGATAAAAATTACATACATCTGATTATCAGATATTTATTTAAATTATCTTAAAAAAAACCTATGAAATCAAAAATATATTATCTTTGCGGCTGATTTGGAAGAAAAACACCATAAAACAGAACATTGGGTAAGTACTCCGGACAATCTTTGAAAGACAGGGAGAAATGGCAGAGCGGTCGAATGCGGCGGTCTTGAAAACCGTTGTCCTTTATCCAAGGGACCGGGGGTTCGAATCCCTCTTTCTCCGCCAAAGTCATCAAATCAACCCGCAGCATTGCTGCGGGTTTGTGTTTTTTAAGAATCATGAGCCAGGCTTTCTGAACTTCGCCCGGGAGCTCTGTTAATTTATTAACAAAGCCCCTCATCTTACCGCTTCATCATTCTGTCTTAATTATCTTTGAGTCTTTTACTAACCCCTTGGATTCAGCTGTAATTTTAACCTCTCCCTTATTGAAGTCAGAGCCGACTATTATCATTGCTTTGCCATAGAAGAGATTTACAAAATCAGCCTGAAATGGATCCATCGATTGTGGATTTCCATTGCCAACGCCTGCTATATGCGCGGGGCCATTTATTGAAATGTCAATTTTATGATCTGCCAGCGGACACAAATTTCCATTCTTATCAAAAACTTCTACAAGTACATACGACAAATCCTCTCCATTGGCACTAATCACTGGCCTGTCAGGTGTTAGCCTTATCTGATAAGGCTCACCGGCTGTTTTTAATATTTGTTCTCCGATCACAGCACCTTCCTTATAGGCAATAGCCTTTAATTCACCCGGCTGATAAGTTACATCAGGCCACATCAGACGGAAACGCTCAATCGACTTTTTTGATGAAGCCGGTTTCTTACACCGCATACCAAGCGATTTTCCATTGAGGAACAGTTCGGCACAATCGCCATTTGTATAAACAAACACGGGGATCTTTCCAACTTTGCCTGCTTCCCAGTTCCAATGAGGAAGAATATGTACAGTTGTTTCTTCAGGTTTCCACTGACTTTTATAGAGGTAAAACCTGTCTTTGGGAATTCCGCATAAATCAACAATTCCGAAATATGAGCTTCGCGATGCTTCATTATTGGTCATTCCTTTAGATATTACCCATTGATTGCCATAAGGTGTTGGCTCTCCCAGGTAATCAAAACCTGTCCAAACAAATTCACCTGCTATATACTCTTCGTCCTGTTGCCACATGAAATCATCATCAGGAAGGTTAGCCCACGCCGGTGCTTGCAAATCATATGAGCTTACCTGCATGACATCTGTAAAATCTTCTTTCTTTTCCGGCAGCGGCAATTCATAGAAACCCCGTGTACTGACAGTGGATGCAGATTCACTGACTATAACTGACTTGTTGGGTTCCAGCTGGCGTGCAAGGCTGTACCGGCGGTTATAGTTCCAGCTGTGCACATCATAGTTATCAAAATGACGGGTTACTGCAGCGTCCTGATTATCGTTTGCCATTGTGACTGGCCGCATCGGATCGTATTTCCGGACATAGTTTATCATTATTTGCATCTTTGCAAGCCCGTTGTTTCTGTTGGTCTGAACATCTCCCATCTCGTTGCCAACGCTCCAGATGAATATACTGGGATGGTTACGGTCGCGCATTACGAAATTTCTGATATTTCTTTGTGCAAATTCTTCAAAATCAGTATCTTTATTAATATCAGCTTTACCGTCATACTTGTCAACCGCCTCATTAAAGACAAGGAATCCCATTTTATCACATAATTCCAATAACTCGGGAGCAGGAATGTTATGACTAGTCCTTATTGCATTGCAACCCATCGATTTCATGATTTCAAGCTGTCGCTCCATGGCTCTTGTATGGAAAGCTGCGCCAAGCGGTCCATGATCATGGTGAAGGTTTACTCCTTTTAACTGAACTCGTTTATCATTCAGATAAAAGCCATTATCTGCTGTGAAGCGGGTTGTTCTGATTCCAAAAGACGTAAAATATGTGTCGGCAAGCTTATCACCTTTGTAAATATTTGTTTTAACCTGGTACATGGCAGGATTAGAAATATCCCAGTGCTGCGGATCTGTTAAATATAATGTTGTTTCAATATCCATGGAAGCTCTTGATCCAATACTTGCAACTGCCTCATTTTTTGCTACTTCTACACCTTTCTGATTAAGAATGATATTTTCAACCTTCACCAGATCCTCACTTTTTTCAGACTTGTTGTATACCGATGTCATTATCCTTACCTCTGCATAGTTTGGTTTAATTACCGGAGTTTGTACCTGAATGCCCCATATACCGGCGTGCACAGGATCAACAATCACCATCTGTACTTTTCTGTAAATACCTGCCCCCGGATACCACCTGCTGTCATGATTTCTGGTATCTGCATGAACCGCCAGATTGTTTTTACCATTGAAAAGTAAAAATTCTGTTATATCAATGTAAAATGAATTGTACCCGTAATCCCATTTACCTGCCAGCTTGCCGTTAATAAAAATTTCCGGATTTGACATAATCCCATCGAAAATCAGGTATACCCTTTTTCCGTTATATGCAGATGGGATGTCAAGACTTCTTCTGTACCACCCTTCACCTTTCCATGGCAGTTTACCTGTATTTCCATCACCATCAATAATTACCGGCCCTGAAATTGCCCAATCGTGAGGAACAGTAACATTTTGCCACCCGGAGTCATCAAAATCGGGCCGTGAGGCATTCTCAAAGTTTCCCTTTGAAAATTTCCATCCGGTCTGAAGAGTAACTATCTCTTTAGCATGTGTTAGTATTGATGTTAAGGAAAATGCCATTATAAAGGCAAAGTTCCGGGTAAATTTATTAATGTTCATATGAGCTCTATTAGAATTTTGATATGTGATTTTTGATAAATATTGGTCCAATTTAATCAATAATATGGTCTGTACTTTATCTTCCCATAATTATGCTCTTCTCAGTATACAGAAAAGTTTAAAATCTTATTTTAAAAAATCTCCATCAATTATCATAAGCTTCACTCCGGCCTCTGAAATTGATCGATGAGAACTCAGATTATCCGAAACAATATATGACATTCCTTTTCTAATGATAGATTTCTTCCCGTTTTTCAGTTCGCTAATAAACTGACCATCAAGGCAATGCACAATATGGCCTTTTTCGCACCAGTGATCCGCCATATACCCTGGTGAGTATTCGACTAATCTGATCCTTATTCCTTCAAACTGAATCGTTTGCCACCAGGCAGTACCGGATTCTCCTGAATGTTCTGATTTTGGTATCAGGTCCCAGTATATCGACTGGAAAGGAATGTTATTGGAATGGGGCATTTGATAAAATTTTATATCAAAATCAAAATAAATATAAAATTCATCTAACTGCAATATGTCAATAAATATTTATATGCAAACAGATATTGCAAATACGCCTCTGCCTTTCAAAACCTGAGATTTTATTTCCAGTCCCGACCTTCCGGTAAAATATTCTATTCCACCAGACCTCATATATATTGCAAAATTTCTGTAATGATCACCTCCTGCAAGCTTTTCGATTCCTGAAGCAACAGATCCTGAAAATCCTTTCGGAAGAGGATAATTATAATCGATTATGATAACCCTTGATGCAATTCTTTTCATTTCCGTGAGAATTCTGATTGCCAGTTCCGCATCAAACTGATGAATTGCCATTGACGTCACAGCTATCTCAAATTCATGATCTTTAAAGTCAGTCAGCTCAGAAGCATCCCGGAGGGTAAAATCAACATTTTTCACACCTCTCCTGCCAGCTGATTTTATTGCAGAATTAATCATCGGCTCTGAAAGATCAATTCCCTTAACGTATAATGCTTTTTCAGCTATGGCCAATGAAAGAGAACCTGTCCCACAGGCAACGTCGAGAACCTTGTCTGATGATTTTATATTTGCAAGAATGCTCTTGTGGAGTTTGGATAAAATCGGATCTATTAATAATTGATACAGAAATGCTTCGAAGGAAAATCGCATATTTTTTTCCGATAAAGATAATATCAGGATTTACTTTTCAACAAACCGGGTCTATGTTTATTGATTTGATTGCTTTATCATCTGGATTTCGCAACTGATCCGTACTTCATCGCCTACAAGTACGCCTCCGGTTTCCAAAGTAGTGTTCAAGTTCAATTCCCATTCTTTACGACTGATTTTACTCTCAACAACGAAACCGGCTTTTTCATTTCCATATGGGTCTGTCATTCTCCCGGCAAATTCAACATCAAGCTTAACAGGTATTGTAACTTCTCTGATTGCCAGATCTCCATATAATATATATGTATCCTCCTTCGCCCTTTCAAGCTTCTTCCCAATAAAAATTATTTGCGGATGAGTCTCAACATTAAAGAAATCAGGGCTTTTTAAATGCGCATCACGCTTCTCATCACCTGTGTCAATAGATTCAGTATTGATCCTGACTTCAATTTCTGCAGTTGTAAAATCATCTCCCGAAGTGTAAATATTTGTCTGAAAGTCTCTGAAAACACCTTTTACGTTTGTGATCATCAGATGTTTTACTTTGAATCCAAACTCGCTGTGAGCAGGATCAATAACCCATTTTGTCTTAATTAGAGTTTCTGACGTTTTCATCTCATTATATGTTTGTTACACCTGAAACTATAAATATAACAATCCTCGGGTAGAAATGTTATATTAGATTTCTCTCAAAATAAATTGAGATTACTGGGCCAATGGGTAGAACCCGGTGGTGGATTGCCTACCGCAATAATGTCTGCACAAAGACTTATAAAAAGAATATGTAAGGAGGATCATCTAAAATTCAAGTCCTGACAGAAGACTCTGATATGAAGTTAGAACCAGCGACTTTAAAATTTCTATCTTGCACCCTTATTTTATAGTTATGGCATTAACCGACACATATCCTGAAACAATGAAAGCCGTTTTCCTTGAAAAGCAGGGAGGACCGCTGATTGTCAGAGAATTGAAAATTCCTTACCCCGGACCATCTGAAGTTCTCGTGAAAATTTCAGCAGCACCAATTAATCCGTCAGATCTTGGCAGGTTAAGAAATGCACATATAGATCATGACCTGAGTACTTTTATTCCCGGACTTGAAGGCAGCGGGACAGTCGTTGCGGCAGGGAAAGGAATACTGCCACGCTTATGGCTTGGTAAAAGGGTAGCATGTTCATCAAAATACAGTACAAGCGGCACATGGGCTGAGTATATGGTCACACCTGCGGCCATGTGCTTCCCATTAAACAAAAAAGTATCTGATGAACAGGGGTCAATGTCATTAGTTAATCCACTCACAGCTCTCTCCTTTTTTGAAATTGTAAAAAAGAAGAAGCACAAAGCAATTATAAATAATCCAGGGGCAAGCGCTTTGGGTAGTATGGTGGAATTACTGGGCAAAAAGCATAAGATCCCTGTTATAAATATTGTAAGGAATCAAAAACAGGCAGAAAAACTGAAAGAACAGGGCTCCCTTTATTTACTGGATAGCTCGGATCCAACTTTTATTGAAAATCTCGGATTACTAGCCACTGAACTAAGGGCAACTGCTCTATTCGATTCTGTTTGCAATATGCAACTTACAGCAATGGTTGATGCTCTGCCACAAAACAGCTCTGTTATCATTTATGGCAACTTATCGGGTGAAGAAAATGTCAGATTCAACCCAAGAAACCTGATTGACAAAAATATTAAAATCGAAGGGTTTTTTCTTGGGAACAAGGCTAAAGACAATGGACTTTTCAGGAACATGATGAATATAAGGGAAGTAAGTCGTCTAATGAGTAGTGATATGAAAATTAATATCAGGGGTAAATTTCCATTAACCAGGGTTCAGGAGGCAGTCGAATTATACATTAATAATATGTCAGGCGGTAAGAACATCCTCATACCATAAAACACAAGTCTAAGTCATTTAAATATTAAACAATCATGAACCAAAAAGATTACAGTCTCCGTATGATTGAGATGCATGGTGAATTTATAGCCGGAATACTTGGCCTCATAAAATAAGTAAATTAACCACACGATCCTGAACCCGAAAACAAAAATCTCAAATAATAATTCTGATGCTTTAAATATTTATCTCAGAATGTAACTTTCTCGATATTTGATATATGCACGATATTTTTAACGGTTTTCTGTCTTGATTTTGTTCTTATCAGGCATATCTGTTAAAGTTGGTACGTGTTTTGATAACACTTCAATGAAGAGATGATTCTTCTAATACTTAAAAAAATGAAAAAACTAATTCTTACTTCGATTCTTGCACTCCTGGTTACGATGGTTTCAACTACCAAGGCTCAGGACAGGCAGGAGGAATACCTGGGATTACCCGGTGATAATCTTAATTTATATGCAGTCATGAATCTGTTCCAGGAGTCTGAGACGCTGGAAGATTTTGAGAGAACTCTTAATGATCAGAATTCAAGGGTAAACAACCTTGATCTCAATGGAGATAACCTTGTGGATTATTTAATGGTGACTGACTACGTTGATGATGATGTTCATAACATTGTTTTACAAGTCGCCCTAAGCCAGAATGAGAAACAGGATGTGGGAGTTTTTACCGTACAGCGGTTTAGAAACGGATCTGTACAGATTCAGCTTATCGGAGATGAAGCATTGTATGGAAGAAATT
>JBBRVC010000002.1:0-63743 GCA_038247205.1 Bacteroidales bacterium | reverse complement strand
GCTTTTAATCCAGGAAGCATGGCTTGCTGCAGATGCAGATGTAAGTAAAGGATATCTGCCTTATACCCGCAAAAACATTATTAATCAGGTATTTAAGCTTCAGGATAATCTCTACGACTGGACGGGGGGCTTTTTTGGAAGAGATCATGCCACACAGCTCAGAGATATTTTTGCTGTTTTTGGATTTAAATTACCGGCCATGGGTGGTATGATCTCTGCTTATAATTCAAATCCAACATTTATTTATCCGAAAGAAGGAAAAGAAGCTCAGTACAAAGCAATACTGGCAAATGAACCGTTCACAACTATTCAGACTTGCAGCAGTGGTCACAGCCAGTTGTACCTTGGAAGCTATAAAGGTGAACCTATCGTTTTTGATACACATGGCTACAGGTATAACGATAAAAATGGAACCGAGTTGACTATAAGGCGGGCAAATATTGGAAATATGGCATTTCCGGACTATTTCCTTAAGCAATATTTCACATTTGTGGAGCTGAAATAATTAGCCAATAATAATGAATGTAATTGTTACAAAAAATAAACTTATTACAAACACTGAATTAATAAAGATTGAAAATGTTGAAAATAGATAAATTTGATGTACTTAAACTCAAAGGGAAATTAGGAGCTATACGAAACTGGATGAGTGAAAAACATCTTCCTCCAAGACTGACATTTTATCTCCTGGGAATAATATCAACCATCTGGTTCCTTGTCAGGGTCATCCCAAAACCTTCCAGAGCAAGTTATCCATGCATGAGAGTTGCTGCTCCATTTATGTCGGGGTTTGTTTTATATATTCTCACTCTTGGAGGAATTATGGTCGCTCTCCGGAAGGCCAAACTAAATTTGTTACGTGCTAAATACATTGCCGCCGGAGCTTTCATTTTTGCTGCTGCAGGAGGTATGGTATTTTCAATCATTCAGGGCAGTCAGAATGCTTCAGCACTTGCTAAAGCCTCCACCGGGCCTGACGACGGACCTAATCAACCCATTGGGACACCGGTTGGAATAAATCCCGGCAGGGTAATATGGGCATGGGACAAAAATGCAACTAATGAAAACATGGAGGGCTATTTTTATAATCCCGGAAATACAGATCATAAGGTTGTTAGTAAAATGGTGAGCGAATCTGTTCTGAAACTATCAGGGAAAAAAAATGCTGCTGAATCATGGGACGCTATCTTTCACAGCTTTAATCTGAAGAAAAAAAATGTCGATAAAGGATATACAAAAGGAGAAAAAATATTTATCAAGATAAATCAGACAAGCGCAAGAGGTGCCCTCAGCAAGGATGATATGGCTAATGGGTTTAACCTTCGTCCATCTGCGAATCCAACCTTTGGTACTTGCCAGACTGGCCCTTCAGTAGTGCTTGAGATATTAAGGCAACTAATAAATGAGGCAGGAGTTGCACAGGAAGATATTTCTATAGGTGACCCTCAGAACCATGTTTTTGGTCATAATTCCGATGTATGGAGAGCAGAATTCCCAAATGTAGGTATCATCGATAATGTAACAACGCAACACGGAAGAACCCTGATCAAACCTACAGTCAATGAACTTATTTTTTATTCTGATAAATCACAGACTGACAGATTCTACGATGTTATCGAGAATGCTGATTACATGATCAATGTAGCAAATTTTAAACCTCACCTCAGGTCAGGGATAACTCTCACTGCAAAGAATCATTTCGGATCTCATTCAAGAGCAGGTGCATATCATCTTCATTATTCACATGTTTCACCTGTTGCAGAAGCAAAACCTACAAACGGCGGATATCGCAAGTATCGTGTTTTTGTAGACCTTATGGGGAGCAAGTATCTGGGTCAGAATACTTTACTATTTGTAGTTGACGGCTTATTCGGTGGCGGCGCTTCTGAAGGAGGACAACCCGTTAAGTATTTCATGTCACCATTTAATAATGACTGGAGCAATTCAATCTTCATTTCGCAGGATCAGGTTGCCCTTGAATCAGTATGTTATGATTTCCTCAGAACGGAATGGAATGGCACATACACTCATGACCCCCGTAATGCAAGGATTGAAACTATGCCAAATGTAAACGGAGTGGATGATTATCTGCATCAGGCTGCCGATCCTGCCAACTGGCCGATTGGCATAACATATGACCCTGATAATAGCGGAAAACCTTTAACCAGCCTTGGAATTCATGAGCATTGGAACAATCCTGATAATAAACAGTATTCACGAAATCTTGGCAAAAATACCGGCATCGAACTTATTACGATACCTTCCAAAATAAAGCCAGCTAAAGCAAAAAAAGTAAAATCAGGTAAGGATGTTGTTCCCGCAACAGTAGTATTACCTCCGGCTGACGTCAGACCTCCAGCATCTGCAGCGGTAACCACTGAGAATAAAAGTGGTACTTTCAAATCAGTAACTAAACGACCTTTGATCGATGCATTGAAGGGAAAGAAGTTTTATGCCGCAGTAGTTGACGACAATAATGGAAAATGGTTCTTAACCGATGCCGGAATTGTCAACAGCAGATTTGCGCTGGTTTCTGAAAACATACCCGGTGGCCAGCTTAATGACCTCGTATATGAACTATCAAAAGAAGGACCGGGATTATGGATTGCCACCGGACAGGGAGCTGTTACCGCTTCACTTCCGATTGAACCAGGCTCAGCAACTGCCACATTCAATAAAGCCGGATCTGCCATATTAAGCGACAGTGTGCTTTCAGTTGTAATTGGAAGAAATAATTTACGCTGGTTCGGTACAAATAACGGAATATCAGCACTTTCTGATAAAAAATGGCTTACTCCGGCATATATGAGAACTTATCCGCTTGACATGTTCAAGGATTTCCCTGTAACAGCCATGGCTACAAGCCTTAATGGAGATTCTCTTTATGTTGCAACAAAGGGAGCCGGTATAACCAGAGTTTTCAAAGATAAAGTAGATGGAATTTCAGGTGCTTCTTCCTATGCACAATGGGGTCCTATCGAACTACCTTCCGATAATGTTTATAGCATCTGCATTGACCATGACTCAATACAATGGTTCGGAACAGACATGGGTGTTGGTAAACATAAAGGGTTTAACACTCTGGAAAACTGGACAATATATAACACTGAGAACGGTTTGATAAATAACTTTGTTCAGGCAATCGCTACTGACCCTGAAGGAAAAGTCTGGTTTGGGACACAGGGAGGGCTATCAATTTTTGATGGTACGGAGTGGATTTCTTATACAATGAAAGACGGACTTATCAGCGATAATATTTTGAGTATAGTGATAGATAAGAATGGTCTCATCTACCTCGGCACAGACAATGGGCTGATGGTTTATAATGATGGTGCACTGGTTTGCTATCAGTAGAAATTTAATTTAAGTTTATAAAAGGGGAATGCCTGTTGAATCGGGTATTCCCCTTTTTTTATGAAAAATCGATTAAAGGGCGGTGGAGATGGATTCTTCCCAATAAACAGATATGCAGAGGTATTATTAATCTATGCTGAAGCAGCAAACATGGCAGAAGGAGCTCCTTCAGCAGAAGCACTTGAGGCTCTTAATAAAGTAAGAAGAAGAGCTGGCGGCTTCAATCCCGCTGTTTATCCTGATCTTCCATCAGGAATGTCAAAAGCTGATTTTGATGCTGCAGTTATAAAAGAACGCGAATGGGAATTGGCATTTGAATGTAAAAGATGGTTTGACCTTGTTCGTAAAGAACAAGTTGTGTCTGCTAATATAGCCCTTTATCCTTATGTTGCCGAATATAATAAGTTATTACCTAAACCACAAACTGAGGTAGATTTAATCCCCGGGCTTTTGCAAAACCCTGGTTATAACTAATATCTTTAAACTCATCAATGAGAGAGGGAAGTTCAATAAACACTCCCTCACTCATTGATTTTAATTTGAAAATGACACAAAAACAGGTTGTACTTTGGTATTAAATTAAATTTTAAGATGAGATTTCAAATACTAACAACCTTCATCCTCATTATTTCCGGATTATCAGGTATATGCAATAATATTGCAGGACAATCTCAGGCCGTACGAACTGACAGCACTTTTTCAATTATTTCAGGTAATTCAAAAATTGAAATTAATTCAGGTATTAGGCGGAAGTAAGATGAATAACTAGTAAAAACATTTCTCTTTATCATTCTGTTTTGATTATTTATTTGAGTAAGCTCAATCCCTCCGTTGCCGATTTATCGCCAGGGTTATAAAGGAGTACTTTATTAAAAAGTATCCTGGCCTGGTTTGAATTACCCAGAAAATAAGATGTCCATCCCAACATCAATAACCCATCATAACCAAACGGATATAAATCGACCACCTTATTAAATAGTGAATTGGCTTTGTCATACTCCTTGCGTCCATAATATACAAGTCCCAGCCGGTAAATAGCAACCGTGTTATTTGGGCTTAATTGAAGGATTTCGTCGTAAATATTAATTACTTCGTTCCATTTACCCAGGGCCGAAAGTGGTAGTATCAATCCAAACCGAGCTTCCTCCGAATAAGGTTTAAGCTTCTGTGTCTTTTTGTAAAAAATGACCGATTCGTCGAATAATCCAGCATTGTAATTCAGCCATCCCAACCTAAGATTCAATTCATACGATGATTCGTCGTATACGTTTTTCAAAGCATTCATCGATGCACTGAAATCACCACTTTTTTCAAATGTATAACTTTTCAAAAATGCAGCTTGCAATGAAGCTTGGTTTGATTGTGTGAATCCTGAGTTCACAACCAAACAAAATCCAACTACAAATAAAATCCTTTTTAAAATGTCCATGATATTCCTCCTGTTAATGTATTTTTCAAGTAGCTATATTCTAGTGAATTACTTTTCTCCCCTGCTGTATAAACCTGATATTCTTCAATAATATTCTGATTGATGTAACGCAACACAAATTGATATCTTTTAGAAAATGGAAAATAGAGACTCCCCATCAGTTTCCAATCCGATCGGCCAGGGTAATTGGCAATAACAGATCCGGCCGACTCAACAAAGTTTTCCATATCGCCAAACAAATATTGCCCATAAAGATGGAATTGACCCAATTGCGCCCCACCCGAAATGCCCATGGCTTTAAAAGCAAAACTATTGATATCGTTGTCAGATTTAAAGTAAATTCTGGGCGTAAAATAGAGATTTAAGTTCGAAAGCGGATACCAGGTACCCCAACCCGAAACCTGATAGAATCTGGAATTGCTTATGTCACCACCGTTGATCTCAACGCCATATGACAGGTTGCCCAAATGAGACCAAACCGAAGATGAGACTAAATAATCGCTATATTTTGACTTTGAAACGGTATAGACCTTATCCAAATTTGAATTTAATGACCCGGCATAAACATCGGCATTTCCTAATATATAATTCAATGAGGTTGAAACATTCAGTCGTTTGCCAATCACACAAACAGGGCTAACATAATACTGCAACTCCTTCACCTGAACAGGCGATGTGGTTTGTGTCACCCAATCAACCAGCGTTTCACGGTTTACCCCGATGTAGGTAAGGTTGTGCTGCAATGTGAAATTTGGTGCAATTCGATGAAAAAGATCGAACGAATGGAATATGTAATTTTTAAGCAAATACGCCTCGCCATAATCGTCGCCGAGGTTCGCTTCAGATTTAAAATCACGTATTTTCAAATCATCAAAATCGGTATTAAAACTGTATCCGGTTTCATAAGTCAAATTAGTGACTGCTGCCCGTTTAAAGCCAATTTTCTTTGTCGTGGCATCTGAAAAAGAAGATGCATATTTGTTGGCATCCAATGTTCGCCCGCTAAAAATAAGGCTATAGTACAAATATTCCTGCAGCCAGTCAGCCGAAAGATCGTTTTCACCAGCCCGAATAAACCAGGTAGAAGCATTTCTATATTTCCCCAGGTTGTACCATGCAATTCCGGTTCTTGCCCTGAGATAAAAAAAATCGATCCCCTGCTCCATTGATTCCTGTGAGTATTTGATCAATTCATCCCATTTTTCTTCCTGGTATAGCTGGTACGAATATTTGTCAACTTCCTCAATATTTAATTTTCCTTGCGCCACAATGGTTGTAAATAAGCCAACCAAAGCACATATCATTACGATTCGTTTCGACATTTTAAATTGATTTTAAGCTCTCCTGTTAGAATTTCAATTTCAAAAACCCCATTTTCATTAATCCCAATATCGAAAAGATATTTATCTGTCTCCCTGCCCGCAATCTTCTTTGAGATTTCGGCAACCATCTTCAAATCGCCCGACGAAAGGATGTCGCCTGCCTCTTTGATTTCAAGCCGGTAATTGACCTTCAGAAAAAGGAACAACGGGGCAACAAAATCCTGAATAAACTTCAACAGACCGCCAAACAACAAATTTAGAGGTACTTGATCATGAATGTTGCTATTGGGTAAAAATCCAAGAGGAACTTTAATAAAGGCTAGAAAAAACCAATACAAAGGCGACTCTCTTTTCCCTGTAAAATTAGTAAAATAGTGCAAGTTGCCATTATTGTACAAGTATGCAATCGACTTATCCTCTTCACATTCGAAATAGGTTGAATTGAACACATCAGTATCAACTCTCCATTTGAAGTACTCTTCGTGTATCTTCAATCCGGTTTTAATCGATGTAACCTGAAATTCGCCACAAATTTTTTGTCCTGGCGTAAAATGCATCACATTTGCCAACATCACATTTTTAACCGGATTGGCCACTACATCGCCTTTTTGTGGAAATGAAAACGTTTTGAAAGTGTATTTTTCACCCCTTAGCAGATAATGGCCAAATGGATAATCGATGGTTGGAGAGCCAATGTATGGTGTTGACTGAAACTGAAAGTGCAGATGTGGATAAGGTGATCGACCTGAGTTGCCACATTTTCCGAGCAATTGTCCCTGTTTAACATTATCGCCTACCTTAACTTCGATAGAGTGGTATTTCAGATGGCACAATTTCGAATAAATATCGAAACCATGTTTTATGATGATTGTATTACCCCAATTATTTTTGGTATCCACATCGCCAATGCTGTTGTCGGGTATGGAATTCACAATTTCAATCACAGTGCCATCATAAGGAGCTACAATTACTTTCCCAAAGCAATAATAATCTTCAGGATAATCGCCACTTCCTTTATACTGCCTGCCATCTTTATCGGTAACAATAAAATCCCAGGCATTTTGCCAGGCCCCTTTATGCGTAATCTCACCTTTATGTCCCTGGCTAACTTCCCATTCGCCAAAAAAAGGCAGCGAAGCCGAAACCGCATATTTTGTCGGGAATCGTTTCATATTGCCCGATTGCAGGTAGAGGTTTCTCTCGGGATTGCCCAACTGCACAGGTGTTTCGAGCAAACCTTTGGGTCTTTTCTCACGAAGTTTTAACGCATAAATGAACATCAACACCACCATGTTAAACGGAAGCGAATAGGGCGAAATATGGAACTGATAAAAAATCTGTTGTGCACTGATTGTGACCAATACAACCGATGGTAAAAGTATGATAATCCATGCGTAACTGATTCGTCCCGGAATTAAGTAATAGCCCCCCAACGCAATCGCAGTCAGAATATAATTGAATCCTATAAAAGTATAGCTCAACGAGTTAAATTCGATCCCAACCAATACATAAAAGAGATACGACACCGAATAGCCCAATATTGAAAGCACGAAGGTAATTCGCGAATAGATCAAAATTCCAAACGAAATAATGATCCCGGCAAGCAATCCCTTTTGAAAAAATATGGCTCCAAGTGAATAAAAATAAATCCGTATAAATGAAGAGGTCACAAACTTATCTAACCAGTTATACAAGCTAACCATTACATGACCGCCGAGTCCGTAAAGTTCATTGTAGGTGTAAATTCCCCGTTCGCTAATATTCAGGGAAGTTAGTTGGTCAACCGATAAAGTGATGATCCATATGGTAATTAAAAAGGGTATGCTTAAAAAAGGAAGCCCATATTTTCCGAGCACTCCCTGAAAAACAATGGTAAGGAAAAAACAAGTGGTTGTTGCAATGGCAATAAGTATGTAAAGTTCAAAGGAAGATTGAAATATCAAGCCTACCCCTAATCCCACCAACAAACTGTTGAAACCGTAAAGCCCCGCCTTTCTAAAATAGGCATTGTAACCCAGAAAATGAGCCAATAAGTTGGCAATTACCACTGCAATAAATCCGCCAATGCCAGCTCCATAATCGAAAAAACTGATAAATAGCAGGCATAAGGCCAACACTTTCGATGTGGAAAAAAAGACCTGTGAGTAGCTGTTCAACACAGAAGAGAGAGCTTCATCGCCCAACTTTTTTATGATATTACCCATACCTGCTTATTTACTCTAATTTTGGATTTAGCTCCATCTTTTTGAAAGTTTCGAGGCTCTCCTTTTTTCGGATAATGTGCGCTTTACCATCCATATCAATCAAAACCACATTGGGTCGATATTTAATAAACTGCATCCATTGCGTCATATTGTAAGCACCTACACGCTCAACAACCAGTTGATCACCGGGTTTCACCTGTGGAAAAACAATGGCATCGCGGATAACATCGATATTCATGCACAACGGTCCATAAATAGTCGACTCTTCGGAATGTCCTGAAATCTCTTTCGACGGATAAATCCCAAGGTTATACCAGAACGAGGTAAACAGCAAATTAATTCCGGCATCGATCACCATGGAGCGCCTGCCTCCATTCAACCGTTTGTTGGCAATCACTGTGGTGAGCAAATACCCGGCATCATCGATTAATGCCCTTCCGGTTTCGAGAAAAAGCACCGGTAAATTTTCGTGTGGAATTTCGGATGAAATGAGCGCATTAGAGATGGCTTCGGCATATTCATCGAACGACGGACAGGTTTCGGAACCGGGCATATATGCCCCTTTTAATGTATTTTTTGAAGCAAAACCACCGCCCAAATCGATGTACTTTAACCAATAGTCGAATTTGCGATGAATGGCCATATAAAGGTTTGCCAACTTTGACGCGGCAATGGCATATGCAGACTGAGCCATAATGTATGTTCCAATGTGGGTATGCAATCCAATTAATTCAAGACTATCGGTCAGCATAATCCTGTTGATGGCGTTCCAAGCATCGCCATTTTCATAGTTGAAACCAAATCGGTCCCAGATGGGATAAATCCCTGCATCCAAATTGATGCGAATGGCTACCCTTGCTTTTTTCTGCATTTTTCGCGTTATCTCAATCAGTTGATAAAGCTCATCAAAATGGTCGATGTGTATGCAAGCATTATGTTCGATGGCCATGGTCAGATCGGCCTCCGATTTATCGGGTCCATTGAATAGGATTTGCGTGCCGTTAACCCCTAACGAAAGTGCTTTCTCGAATTCGAAACCCGAAACAACTTCAGCCCAAGAACCTTCGTTATGATAAATACTGCAAATTGCATCGAGATAATTGGTTTTATACGACCATGCAAATTGCACTTTTGGATACCTCGTTTCGAAAGCACGTTTTGCCTCGGTATATACATCTCGAATGGTTTTTTCAGAAACCACAAACAAGGGCGAGCCATACTCTTCGATCAACGATGTAACATTAAATCCATCGATTTCTGAAATGATTCTCTGTTTTACAGGCATACCGAATTTGCTGGGCATACCTGCATTAATTTTATTGATGGTTGGTTTTTCGTATTTAATATTTTCCATAATACATTGGTTATTAAATTTCTCCATTCATTGCAATACTTTCAAACTTCTCGAGGTCAACAATAATGTCGTATGAATAACGCACAAACATTTTTCCCGATTTGTACGATTCCATAGGAGCTACCTCAAGACCCAACGCCAGTTTCACAAGGGCTTCGGGAATATTTTGTCCGGCACCAACAGCCAAATAAACCCAAGCAGGGATGCGGGGATTAATCTCAATGAGGTAATACTCACCGGCAACTGTTTTAATCATTTCTAGCTCCATGCCACCTTTCCATCTGGTTTTACGAATCAAACCCCGCGTAATAGCAAGCATTTTCTCGTCTGATAAAGTGATACCGCCCCAGGCCTTACCTTTATCGGTAATGTATTGCTTGCGCATGGGCACGGCTGCAATAGTATTCCCCTGACCATCGCCCAGTGCAACCACATTAACCTCGGTACCTTTCACAAATTTCTGAATGATAACGGGCAATCCCCATTTTGACGAAATCTTATTGAAGGCCTGCTTCACCTGTTCAGTGTTGTAAGCTATGTATGCATCGTAAAACTTACCCTTCACCATTACAGGATACTCAAATTTCTCTTTAATTTCTGATATTTGGTTATGGCTGCCAAGGTTTAAACTTGCCGGCACTTTGATGCCATATTTTTCACCATATTCGGGTAGCTGGTCTTTATCCCGCTCCTGAAATTGCTTTATGGTAGGCAGAAAAGTGTGTATGCCACATTTACGTAAACGCTCCTCGCTTTTCATAAACGAATAGAGTTCAGAATCGAAATTGGGAATGATTACATCAATGGGATCCATGTTGTGGATGGCCTCAATGCGGTCGATTAATTCGTTGGAACCTGCTGATGGATAGGGAATCTGGAATATCTTATCGCATAATCCTTCCATATAAATCCCCGGTTCAAGGGTTTCGTAAACCAACCCGATAATCCTTAGCTCAAATTCGGTCGATTCTTTTAACGATCGGATTACCGGTACGCCAGGCCCCGGATTATCCGTGTTGTTGAGCCCGGTAACAGCTACTGTTAATTTTATCATGGTTGACTTATTTGAAATCAAGTGGATCTTCGGTTGTGGTGAGTTGATGGTGCTTAATCAATGCACAGAACTCATAGAAGTCTTTTTCAAAAGACAGGTCGTCGATATCGTATTTCGCCAGAAATTTGGCTTTGATGGATTCAAAGTCGTGACCCTGGGCAATCAGCTTTGTTAGCTCAAGCCCGGTTGCATTGACATTGAACGAATCGCCAGTATTCGAATTAAAAACGAAACCATTGTCGCTTATTCTTACTTCGTCAGTTATTTTCATCTCAATTAGTTTTTATGAATACAAAAATAATATAGAGCGAAAAGGAAGTGCTATATGATTTTGTAAATGATTTACAAAATACGGTAATCAGTAAAGATTGTTGATTGGCTTACGATGGATTGTGGAATTTTTTTTGAATTCGGACAGGGAAACGCCGGTGATGATTTTGAATTGGCTGGATAGATGATTTGGACTGCTGTAATCCATCATCCATGCAATTTCACTCAATGAAATATTGTCTTCCATGGCCAGATCTTTTACCCGTTCTATTTTCTGGAGAATGATGTAACGTTCGAGGGTTATGGTCTCGAATCGTGAGAAGAGTTTGGACAGTGTCTGGTAGCTTTTTCCCATCTTCTCTACCAGGTATTCCGATTTCCGGGCAATTGAATTCACATTGTTCATGTGGTGAACCAGTTCAATAACAGTTTGTTTGATTTGCTCCACCAAAAGCTCATCCTTATTTATAATCAGAGCCATCCCAAAACTATTCAGTACCTGATCTATATCTTGTTTACTTATCTTATCCCGGTTGTAAACAATGGTTGCTTCGCCCAGCTTAACATCGAGTACAGTTATACCCAGTTTGGTCAGGTCCTCCCTAACCACCCGGATACATGATGAACAAACCATATTTTTTATAAATATGGTTTGGCTCTTTTCGCTGTTCACATGTTGTAACCCTGGTGTCGACATCGAATTAGAATAAATGCATAGTTATGTCCTTAAGCTTTTGCTCTAATAACCCACCCTTAGTCTTACATATTTTTCAACCCTAATAAAAGCCAAATTTTAACTTGGGTCTCTTTCACAAAGATTTTTTCTACTGTAAACTTACTAAACGAACTCGATTTCAACAAACCCTTTTCACTAAGAAAATTTGTGCCATACATCCACTATTGAAGTGTTACAATCTGTATCAATTCCTTCTTGAACAGTTTTCCGGTCATGGTAAACAGTAACAATGCTGTTGAGAATTGTGATGTTGTCAATGGCAAAGTAAAAGCCACCGTCGTTTCCCTTGATGGAGGAAAGCCGCAGGAGATAGTAATAAACTGTCTTTGAAAATACTGTTAATTAATTAACAGTCAGGTCTTCCAGCTCAGTTTATGATCTTTGTCCTGAATAATTTTATCCCGGTCCAGCAGCCCGCGCACCACTTTTATTACTTTTTCCTCAGGGAGACCCATCATTTTAACGAGTTGTCCGGCATCAATGCCGTCTTCCTCCAGTATCTTTTTTATTTTTTCAAGAATGATATCAAATTCATATTTACTAAGGTCAAGTTCATTCCTTTCACGACACACATCACATACCCCGCACCGCTCCGATTCTTCACCAAAGTAATCCAGAAGCATGACAGATCTGCATCTTGTTGTACTGTCAGCATAATCCATCATTCTGTTGAGCCTGACAATATACTTCTCCTTAACTTTTAAATAATTATCAGGGGAGATTAATAATGCTTTTCTAACCAGCCTTTCTTCAGTAAATATCACAAGCGCGGTTTTTTTACCCGGAATAAATTTTATTACATTCATGGCAGAAAGCTTCACAAGATATTGATATACAGCATCTCTGGTAATCGCTGATTTCTTAGCAAGTAAATCTTCGTTAACGGGTACAAACTCTGAGAACATTCCTGAATAAGATCTCAGAAGAAGCTTAATAAATCCATCAAAAGGCTCATTGGCTACCTGAAATTTATAAAGATCGTCCCGGCCAACAACAAAATGCACCCTTGAGGGATTATTTATTTCTTCAGTGAATTCGAGGTAGCCTTCTCTCTGAAGAAATAAGAGGCTGTTGTAAGTTTCAATCACAGGAAGCCGGTACCGTGATACGAATTCAGACATATTAAAGTCAAATACATTGTCCTTTCCCGATCCCTGGGGTACCTGAAGAAAATTGCATAATGCTTCATATATATCTTTAATCTTTTCTATTGGCGGAAATTTCTGCCTTAGAGAATCATTTAATCGTTTTTTGTCTGTCGGGGTATACAAAAGAACTGCGAAGGCAGGTTTGTTATCCCTTCCGGCCCGTCCGCTTTCCTGAAAATAACTCTCAATCGATTCCGGTATATCCCAATGTATTACGAATCGCACTTCGGCTTTGTCAATACCCATCCCGAACGCGTTTGTTGCAACAATCACCCTGGTTTCTCCAATGCTCCATGATGTTTGCTTTTTGTCCTTTACCTCTTCGGGCAAACCTGCATGATAATAATCTGAATTAATGCCATTTGCCACAAGCAGTTCTGCAACTTCTTTGCACCGTTTCCTGCTTCTTACATAAATGATGCCACTGCCTTTAATTTTTTGCAGGGTATTAATCAGATATGATCCTTTATCCTCAACATTGCGTACGAGGTAGGAGATATTTTTTCTGGCAAAACTGGTTCTGAAAATATTTTTTTCCCTGAAGCCCAGTTTCTGAATTATATCTTCAATCACAAACGGTGTCGCCGTAGCTGTAAGTGCAAGAAAAGGCACTTTTTCAGAAATAATATCCCTCAAAGCGATGATCTTAAGATATGACGGACGAAAATCATATCCCCATTGCGAAATACAGTGAGCTTCATCGATCGCCACAAGAGAAAGGTTTAGTTTTGGTGCCCTTGCCTGAAAAAGCCTCGTCGCAATTCTCTCAGGGGATACATATAAAAATTTAACTTCACCATAAATACAGTTTTCAAGAGTTATATCTATTTCTTCGGCCGACATGCCTGAATGAATAGCCATAGCCTTAATTTCCAAACTATTGAGTCTGTTTACCTGGTCTTTCATTAGTGCGATCAGGGGAGTAATCACCAGGCATATACCTTCTTTTGCAAGGGCTGGAACCTGGAATGTCAGCGACTTCCCCCCTCCTGTTGGCATCAGACCAAGTGAATCCTTTCCTTCCGCTACAGATCTTATGATATCCTCCTGCAAAGGTTTGAAAGATGTAAAACCCCAATACCTGGTTAAAATCAACCTGTATTCTTCAATATTCATTTCCGGTATACTCCTTCCACAAATGTAACAACTGTATTTCAATTTCTTATGATGATGTACTCCGGCATGGCTAAATGACACTAAAGGGTCATTTAGAATTTTGAGCAAATACAGATTAATATTGATAAATCGTGCACTCAGTGGACCTTTGAGCCGTGTATTCCGGTAAAAATTAGAGATATTTTCAGAGTCCTGATTTTTTTGTAATTTGCGCCAGCAAACTAATACTCCATCCAATGTCATTCTTAAATGATAAAATATTATATGAAGGTCTAACATTTGATGATGTTCTTCTTGTTCCTTCATATTCTGAGGTACTTCCCCGCGAAGTGGACCTCAGCTCAATGTTCACAAGAAACATCCGTATCAATACACCGGTTGTCTCAGCTGCCATGGATACTGTTACTGAGGATGAACTTGCAATTGCTATTGCCAGAGAGGGAGGCATAGGAGTGATCCATAAAAATATGTCGATTGAAAAGCAGGCTTCCCAGGTTAAGAGGGTAAAAAGAGCAGAGAATGTGATGATTTTCGACCCGATAACCATTCTGCTCGATGCGACCGTCGGAGAGGCAATGAATCTGATGAGTGAGTACAAGATCGGAGGAATACCTGTTATTGACACCAACGGAATCCTGAAAGGAATTGTAACAAACAGGGATCTCAGGTTTGAAAATAACCGCAGCCGTAAAATTACCGAAGTGATGACTACAAATCTCATCACTACCAACCACCAGACAAACCTCGAGGCAGCAGCGAGGATTCTTCAGAAACATAAAATTGAAAAGCTTCCGATGATCGACGACGCAGGCAAGCTCATCGGACTAATTACCTATAAGGATATTACCAAAACAAAAGATCGTCCCAACTCATGCAAGGACGATAAAGGCAGATTAAGAGTCGCAGGTGCGGTAGGTATAGCGGCGGATACTCTAAAGAGAGTTGAAGCTCTGATTAATGCAAACGTTGATGCCATCTCAATAGATACAGCTCATGCACACTCTATAAATGTTATAAATATTTTAAAAGAGATAAAAAGAAATTACCCTGCAATTGACGTGATAGCCGGTAATATTGGAACAGCTGAAGCTGCCAGAAGGCTCGTTGATGAAGGTGCTGATGCCGTAAAAGTAGGAATTGGTCCGGGATCAATATGTACCACAAGAGTAGTTGCCGGTGTCGGTGTTCCTCAGCTATCTGCTATTTATGATGTTTCAAAATCTATAGAGGGGTCAGGTATACCTGTAATTGCCGATGGCGGAATCAGATACTCAGGTGATATAATAAAGGCAATTGCTGCAGGTGCCGATTCAATAATGGCAGGATCATTATTTGCCGGGGTGGAGGAATCGCCAGGCGAAACAATTATTTATAACGGTCGCAAATTTAAAGCCTACAGGGGCATGGGATCTATTGAGGCTATGCAGCAAGGTTCTAAGGACCGGTATTTTCAGGATATGGAGGATGACATAAGTAAACTTGTTCCTGAGGGTATTGCAGCAAGAGTCCCATACAAAGGAAAACTTTCAGAAGTAATTTACCAGATGACGGGTGGCTTAAGGGCCGGAATGGGTTATCTGGGCGCTAAAAATATTTTGATACTGAAAAGAGATGGTAAATTTGTAAGAATTACCAATTCAGGAATTCTGGAAAGTCATCCTCATGATGTTACAATTACCAGAGAAGCTCCAAATTACAGCAGAAAGTCATTTGAATAACCGGTATCAGCTAATCCTGATGAAATTCATATCGTTTCAGACAATTGTCATGATTCTTCTTCTGCCGGAGTTGCTCCAGGCACAGGATGTGAATGACAAAACTCTTCTGAAAATTGAAGGAAGAAATACTGAAGCCGGAGAATTCATCAGGATGTACAAAAAAAGCATTGAACCGGGGAAGACACTTAATATAGATGAATACCTTCAGCAGTTCATCTCATTTAAACTAAAGGTTGCAGATGCCATAAAACAAGGTCTCGACACAACCAGGTCATTCAAAAATGAATTAAACGGATATAGAAATCAACTGGCTCAGAATTATCTTACAGATCCCAAAACCAAAGAGGAAGTTCTTGCGAAAGCTTATCAGAGATACCTTACTGAGATAAATGCCTGGCATATTCTGATTGCTTGTTTACCCGAAGCATCACCCGAAGATACACTAAGGGCATGGACCAAAGCAAATGATATCAGGGTAAGAGTAGCCGGAGGTGAACCTTTCGAACAGGTGGCCAGAGGCTCTTCTGATGACAAATCAGTTGTGACAAACGGAGGAAATATTGGTTATTTCTCAGTATTTCAAATGATTATGCCCTTTGAAGATGCAGCATACAATCTTAAAAAGGGAGCAATCTCGGAACTTGTAAGAACTCCATACGGATATCATATTATTAAAGTAACGGACAGGAGACAATCGAGAGGAAGAATCCAGGTTGCCCACATAATGAAGGCCGTTCAACCGGGTAACGGCGAAAAGGAGTCAAAAGCGGCGGAAGCTGAAATGAACCTCATCTATAACGAACTTGCTCAGGGTGGATCATTCATTGAGCTTGCCAAAAAGTATTCAGATCATAAAGAATCGGGAGTAAATGGAGGTAAGCTAAACTGGTTTGGATCAGGCGAGGTAATTCCTGACTTTGCAGAAGCTGCATTCTCAATAAAGGATACCGGTCAGTTTACCAGACCTGTCAAAAGTTTATATGGCTGGCATATTATTAAGCTTCTCGACAAAAAAGCACCCGGCACATTTGAGGAAGCCAGATCATTCCTGGATAGTAAAATAAACCAGTCATACCTGAATTCGATAAGTAAGAAGTCCCTTATTGAAAAGCTTAAAAAGGAATATAAGTTTAAAATCAATACACCTGCATATAACTGGTTTATTAGTCAGACCGATACCCTGATAATGCGGGGTTTATCAAAGTATAAAAGAGATTCAATGCCCGCAGGCAATTTATACACATTTGCAGATCAGCGATTTACAATCAGAGAATTTGCTGCTTTTATTGAAAAAAGAGGTCCCATGATTGCAACTGATAGTACAAAGTACTTTATTGACAGATCAATTGATACACGAGTATCTGACCATATTACAGCTTATGAAAATTCAATGCTCGAGAAGAAATATCCCGACTTCAGATACCTTATGAATGAATTCCACGATGGAATACTTCTCTTTGATATATCAGAAAGAAATGTTTGGGATAAAGTGAGCGAAGATTCCATTGGTCTTCGAAATTACTATGAAAGGCATAAAAAAGACTACCTTACACCCATGGCTGTGGAGGCCAGAATATATTCCCTCAAATCACCAGGTAATGAAAAAAAACTCATTTCAGCATATAAGAAACTCTCCCGGAAATCAGATCCTGACAAATTGTTAATGGATAAATTCAGCAAAAAAGGTGATACCCTGCTACTGATAGAAGATAGAACCTGGTTTGAAGGTGAAGACCCTCGGATAGACAAAATAAAATGGGTGAAGGGAACCGTGTTCAGCACATCGGAAAATAATCCTCCTGTTATTGTTGTCAAAAAAGTTTTTGAACCGGCTCCTCTGCCATATGAGCAGGTCCAGGAAGAGATGATGAAAGGATATCAGGATGAACTTGAGACGGAGTGGATAAGACAATTAAAGCAAAAATATACCGTTTCAATTGACAATCAGGTTCTCACACATGTGAAAAAGAAATTGACAGATGAATAGACCAATCTTTATTTTCTTGTCCATTTGTGTGCTTTCAGGATGCAATTATAAAAATCAGGATACACGGGTTCCTGTTGCTGAAGTTGGAAATGTGACACTGTATTATGATGAAATCCCGCCACTCATGAAGCGTGGATCACGCGGAAATGATAGCATTGGAATTATCCAGACATATATTAACAAATGGGCAAAAAAGGAGCTTGTATTGCAGAAAGCTGAAGAAAACCTGTCCATTGATTTAAAGAAGGAAATAGATCTGCAGATTGAAGAAACGAGGTCTAACCTACTTATATATCAGTATCAAAGGCAGATGATGCTTGAGAAAATGGACACGATTGTTTCAGAGGAAGAACTTGAGAATTATTATATTTCTAATGAGAAAAGCTTTATACTTACATCAAATATTGTAAAGGCGTTGTTCATAAAATTGCCGGTCGAAACACCGGTCATTGATAAAATAAGGACACTTATACGGTCAAATGACCAGAGAGACCTTCAACAACTTGAAAGTTTTTGTTTTCAGTTTGCTGAAAAATTTGATGACTTTAATGAGCAATGGGTCACACTGGACCGACTTACAATTGAATTAAGACAGGATATTGAGCATGAAGAGAATTTTCTCCGGCAGAACACCTTTTTTGAAACAAATGATTCGGCTGCAGTCTACCTTATTTCTATCAGAGATTACAGATTAAGATCTAACCTGGCTCCTTTTGATTATATGATAGAAGATATTAAAAGAGTTATTCTGAATAACCGAAGATTTGAGTTTATTCAGACTCTGGAAAATGGTATATATAATGATGCACTTAAAGAAAATAATTTTAAGATTTATTAATTAATTTATGATGAAAAGAGACTTGAAATTCGTTGTTATACTGGTAGGGTTATTGCTGTCCGGCACCTTTTATGCCAAATCACAGGTGTTGGTTGAATCCGTTGCAGCAATAGTGGGGAACGAGGTCATCTACCTTTCAGATGTTGAGAATATGATCTCAGAGATAAGAAGGAACGGGAATAAGCAGCCGGCAGATCAACTCAGATGCAGTGTTCTTGAACAACTACTTGTCTCCAAACTGTTTCTCGATCAGGCACGAATTGACAGTGTCATTGTTACAGAAGATGTGGTTGAAGGAAATCTGAATATGAGGATCAATGATGCCATCAGGCAGGCAGGAAGCGAAAAGGCACTGGAAGAATACTTTAAAAAAAGCATGATTGAAATTCGCCGCGATATAAGAAAATCAATGCTTGAACAGGAGACAATAAATGAAGTACAGGCAACCATAGCTGAGAATATTACTATTACCCCTGCAGCACTGAAAAGATTTTATGCCAATATTCCAAAAGACTCCCTTCCACTGGTTCCGGCAAAAGTACAACTAAGTCTTCTTCAGCTTGATCCTCCTTCAAATGAAGAAAACAAAGCTGCTGCCAGACAGAAGCTTCTCGATATTAGGAGTGAAATCCTTGCCGGTAAGAGTTTTGAGGTTTTGTCAAGATTATATTCTGAAGATCCCGAAGCTGCAAAAGTAGGAGGAGAAATCGGATTTCTTACCCGTGGTGAACTGGAAAAGGAATATGCTGATGCAGCATTTAGTCTTACAAAGAATACTGTTTCAAAAATTGTAGAGACCCGTTATGGCTTTCACATTATACAACTTATTGATCGTAAAGGTGATATGGTTAACACAAGACACATATTAATTAAACCAAAGGTGTTAGCGGAACAGGCCTCTAGAGCAATGAACAGGCTCGATAGCATTGCGGACCTTATAAGAAGTGATAGTATTAAGTTTGATATAGCCGCCAGAATGCTGTCGACACATAAAGACAGCCGGGTAAACGGTGGAAAGTTTGTCAGTACGAATCCTTCCGATAGAGTAACTTGGTTTACACTTGAAGAACTTAACCCTGAAATGTATGTTAAAGTCAGAGAAATGAAGGTTGGTGAGATCTCTGAGCCATTCAGAACTACTGATGAAGACGGAAATATTGTATTCAGGATTGTTAAGCTGGATAAAGAACTTCCGGCGCACAGGGCAAATCTTAAAGATGATTATCAGAATCTTTATAATGCAGCCTTATCAAATGAGCGCTCAAAAGTTTATGAAAACTGGATAAAAAAGAAGCTCGAATCAACCTATATTAAAATAAGCGAAGAGTTCAAATCCTGCGAATTCCTTAAGAAAGAATGGTTGAAATAAAAATACCCGGATACTTTTTCACAGCAGCATTTTTCAGACCTGTTTATTATGTTCTGATCTTTCTTGCATTTTCTCAGGTAATCCAGTCTCAGGGGACATCGCCAAGATCTTCCGGCAGAAGGACTATAGAACTGTTAAATGCTGATGATACATATATTATAAAGGATAAGCAAACCGGTAAAGACATAAACCGGCTTCTTGGAAATGTTGTTTTGAAACACAATGATATTACAATGACATGCGATAGCGCGCACCTCGCTAATGATAACAACGAGTTAACAGCATTTAGTAATGTGCATATTGAACAGGGTGATACTCTCGATTTATATGGAGATCACCTTTTTTATGACAGGCGGAATGAAATAGCTTTTGTCACCAAAAATGTAGAACTTATTGATAAAGAAACTCATCTTTATACAGATGCAGTTGAGTATGATGTCAAAAATGAAATTGCCCGCTATAACACGGGAGGTAGAATTATAAATTCGGATAACACCCTCACCAGTCTTATTGGTGTTTATTATGTTAATCAAAGCCTTTTCAACTTCAAGGATAGTGTTAAGATAGTTAATCCTGATTATATAATGACTGCAGACACAATGGATTACAATACTGAAACTGAAACCGCATTCTTTACCGGACCAACAGAAATGAAAGGTGACAGTATTTATGTTTATTGCGAAAAAGGATGGTACGATACCAAACTTGATGTTACTCGTTTATGGAAAAATGCTCTTATAGATAACAAACAACAAATCATCAAGGGCGATTCATTATACTATGAAAACAATACCGGATATGGCCAATCATTTGGAAATGTGAGTATTGCAGATACAAATAATAAGATAATGGTGACAGGTAACTATGCCTGGTATTACAAACAACCAGAACGTTTCACTGTCACCGACAGAGCTGTATTCATACAATTTTCTGATAATGATTCGCTGTTCCTTCACGCTGATACCATAAGGGCAAATACCATTGCAGATACGTCACTAACGGGTTACAGGCTTATGAGAGCCTATTATGGATGCCGTATCTTCAGCCGGAACTTTCAGGCAAAATGCGACTCCCTCTCCTATTCGTTCAGAGACTCTGTTATAAGATTTTATGAATCACCGGTGATCTGGTCTGAGGAAAGTCAACTTACCTCCGATTCAATGGCGGTCTTTACTAAGAACGGAGATACCGACAGGATGGAGCTTTACAATTCAGCATTTGTTACAAGTCAGGTCGATACCCTACGATTTAATCAGATAAAAGGCAGAAACCTTACCGGATATTTTGAAAATAATGAACTCTATAAAATCGATGTGGTGGGTAATGGTGAATCTATATATCACATGGTTGATAATGATAATATTGTCGGTGTAAATACCGGAACATGCGCCCGGATCCAGATTTATGTTAAAGAGGGAGCGATAACTGATATAACACAGTTTGAGACACCTGAAGGTTTGATTAATCCACCGCTCGGACTGCCTTCCGATAAATTACGGCTTAAAGGCTTTGAATGGCTTGACAGTATCAGACCAAAGAAGATTGAGGATATTTTTATAAAAAATTAAGGGCACTTATACTTATACAGCGCCCTTTTTTTTAATATTCGTCTTCGTTGAAAAAGAAATCATCTTTACTCGGATAATCCGGCCAGATATCTTCAATACTTTCATATATATCTCCCTCATCCTCTATTTCCTGCAGGTTCTCTATAACTTCCATTGGGGCACCTGACCTAATGGCAAAATCAATAAGCTCATCTTTTGTTGCAGGCCATGGAGCATCCTCTAGTTTTGATGCTAATTCAAGTGTCCAGTACATAGTTTGAATTTCAATTTAATATTTTAAACAAAGTTTGCAAATATAAAATATTTTAGATAAAAAACAATACCAGTTTTAAAGATTTTCAACTAATTAAAGAGGCCATCTAATCTCCTCAATATCAAGCTCTAGAGAAATCTTTCTGGATAGTACAAACAAATAATCGGAAAGTCTGTTCAGAAACATTAATACAATTTCAGGCGTATTTTCTGTTTCAGTCAGCTTAATAACTATCCTTTCTGCACGACGGCACACACATCTTGCTATATGACAATGTGAAACCAGAACATTGCCTCCTGGTAAAATAAAATTCTTCAGAACAGGCATTTCTGATTCCATAATGTCAATCTCCTTTTCCAGTACTTCTGCAGAATTTTCATCCGGAGAAAATTGAGAACTTTTCCTGGTCTCAGGGTCAGAGGCAAGCGCTGCGGCACATTTCATCAACTGATCCTGTATGAAAAGAAGAATTTTTTTCCGGTCGGTGGCCTGATCCCGAATAAGACCGATCCAGGCAATCAATTCATCCACAGACCCGTATGCCTCTACACGGATATGAGATTTTGATATTCTGATACCACCTGCCAAAGATGTAGTACCATCATCACCTGTACGGGTATATATTTTCATGTTGAATTCTTTTTCAATAGCTCAGGCTATCAGACTTTTGTAATGTGCTCATTTAAATAATCCTGCGATATTTCGCCGTCAAGCAACCTAATGATCCTGTGTGCATGTCGTGCTATATCCTCCTCATGAGTTACAAGAATTACAGTATTTCCTTTTTTATGGATAGCATCAAGCAGACCCATAATATCGAGCGAAGTTTTACTGTCCAGATTACCTGTCGGTTCATCAGCCAGAATGATAGAAGGCCTGTTAACAAGGGCTCTGGCTATGGCAACACGCTGCCGCTGTCCTCCTGATAGTTCATTTGGTTTATGAGTCATCCTGTCGCTTAATCCTACCTGCTCAAGTGTCTCAATTGCCTGCTTCTCCCTGTCAATCTTTGAAATACCAGCGTATATCAATGGCAAGGTAACATTCTCAAGGGCAGTATAGCGTGGTAAAAGATTGAAAGTCTGAAATACAAAACCAATCTCCTTATTCCTGATTTCGGCAAGGTAATCATCCTCCATTTTACTTACATCAGTCCCATTGAGGATATATGATCCGCTGGTTGGTGTGTCAAGACATCCGAGAAGGTTCATCAGTGTTGATTTACCTGAACCTGAAGGGCCCATAATGGCAACATATTCGTTACGATGAATATTGACAGAAACCGATCTTAAAGCCCTGACGATCTGTGACCCAACCTGATAATTCTTGACAATATCGCGAATCTCAATTACTTTGTCCATAATGCTTAAAATTTTGAATTTTCGAAATTAGATTAAATTAACCAAATTAGAAATTAATAAATATTTAATTATGTTAATACCGGATATAAAAATCATGATGTGTTAACCCATACCTGAAGAAAACTATCCCTATTCTGTTTATATCAATAGTAGTCGTGACTTTTTCATGCTGTCTGATAATATTCCATGCATCTTCCATTTCTTTTGAGTTATGAATATCATCAATAATTATTACAGTGTTATTACCTGATTTTTCACTCATCTGATAAAAATAATCTACTACAGGATCCTTACGGTGATTCCCATCTATAAAAACCAGACCAGGTTCTCCTGATATCTCTTTAATAGCCGGTAAAAGATTATCAAAAGGTCCAATATGCTGCCTTATATTGTTAAATCTTTCACACTCAAAATTTTCTCTGGCAATATCAGCAGTAGCAGGGCATCCTTCCATAGTATATACCTGTGTTTCAGGCGATCCCGAAGCAAGGTACATTGTGCTGATACCAAGTGATGTGCCAAATTCTATAATATATGGCTGGCCAAACTCAGCGGCCATAGCGGTCAGCAAACCGCCATACTTTTTAGTTACTGAAGAATTATGTGCTATATCTGACACTTTTCGTTGACTTTTATTCATTTTTTTGGATCCGGCACCCAGATCCCTCACAATAATGGTCCTTTTATCTGAGATCAGCTCTTTCCTTCTCTTTTCAATCTTTAAGACAACATCAGGATTGATTTTATTCCTCAATATCTCCGATACAATCTTAAAAACAAAAGGACTATGAATCCCATGGCCATTTCTGTGCTTTGAAAACACCAAATATTTCAGGAAATTCAACACTCTGAAAAAAATCATTTTCACATTCAATCTTAATAGTTGGCAGGGACCCCAAAAATACTTAATTTCGGATATCTTTTCTACGTACAAATGGCTAAAAAATGGTGGCTCAGGAATTTCTCAGCACAAACATAATGTATCTTACAGGGGTTGGTCCAAAAAGAGCCGAGCTTCTTAGTAAAGAATTGAGTATAAATACATTTGCCGACCTGCTCTATCATTTCCCATATAAATATATTGACAGAACCCGGTATTACAGGATTTCGGAAATGGATCCGGATCTTCCTTTTGTACAGATAAAAGGTATAATTAAAGGTTATGCAACAGAGGGTAACGGCCCCGGAAAAAGACTTACCGCAGATCTGCAGGATGAAACAGGCACTCTCAAACTGATTTGGTTTAAAGGAACAAAATGGATACCGGGAACTTTTCCTCCCGGAAAAGAATTTATTGTTTTCGGAAAGCCCGGTGTGTTTAACGGCATGATAAATATTATCCATCCTGAAATTGAATCGGCCGATAAGCGTGATGAAAGGATCAATTCAGCCCTTCAGGCTCAATACAGCACAACTGAAAAACTGAAAAATCAATTCCTTACATCAAAAGCTTTAAGCAAGCTTATAAGCAATCTTCTGAAACAGCTACCGGCAAGGATCCCTGAGACCCTTTCTGCACATATTGTTACAAAATATAAACTAATGCCTCTTCATGAATCTTTGCATAAGATTCATTTTCCTGCTGATAATGAAGAACTTGAAAAGGCAAGGTATCGTCTCAAATTCGAAGAGCTTTTTTATATCCAACTAAATCTGCTCCGCCTTAAAGTGACCCGAAACAGAAAATTCAGGGGATTTGTTTTTTCCAATGTTGGCGAAAATTTCAATAATTTTTACTTTAACAACCTTCCCTTTGACCTTACCACTGCACAGAAAAGAGTAATGAAAGAGATCAGAAAAGACATAGGGTCAGGGAAACAAATGAACCGCCTCCTGCAGGGTGATGTTGGCAGCGGGAAAACCCTTGTAGCACTGATGAGTATGCTTATCGCTCTTGACAATGGTTATCAGGCATGCCTCATGGCACCAACGGAAATTCTTGCAAATCAGCATTATAAAACCATCACCAAATTCCTTGAAGGGATTAACATCAAAGTTCAGCTTCTTACGGGATCATCAAAAAAAAGCCTGCGTAAATCAATCGATGAATCTCTCAGCGACCTTTCTTTACATATACTTATTGGAACTCATGCCCTTATAGAGGAAACGGTTAAGTTCGGTAATCTCGGACTGGTAATTATTGATGAGCAGCATCGGTTCGGGGTTGCACAGAGAGCGAAATTATGGGAAAAAAACCTTAATCCGCCTCATATTCTTGTAATGACAGCAACACCTATACCAAGGACTCTGGCTATGACTCTTTACGGAGACCTCGATGTTTCGGTGATTGATGAATTACCCCCCGGCAGGATCCCTGTTAAAACAATGCATTTTACAGATCCTGAAAGAAATAAGGTGTTTGGATTTATCAGAAATCAAATTGCTGAAGGACGCCAGATATATGTGGTTTATCCATTGATCACTGAATCAGAAAAACTCGATTACAAGAATCTCGAGGATGGCTGGGATACGATCACAAGGGTATTTCCTGCGCCAAAATACTGTGTAAGTGTTGTTCATGGTAAGATGTCATCAGCTAATAAGGAAGCATCCATGAAACTTTTTAAGGATGGGCACGCTCACATTCTTATAGCCACAACGGTAATAGAAGTCGGTGTCGATATTCCAAACGCTACAGTAATGATAATTGAGAGTGCCGGGAAGTTTGGTCTCTCCCAGATGCATCAGTTAAGAGGCAGGGTAGGCAGAGGCGCTGACCAGTCATACTGCATATTAATGAGTTCGGATAAATTGTCGAAGGAGGCTGTAAAGAGAATAGAGGTTATGGTCAGTACCACTGATGGATTCGATATCGCTGAAAAGGACCTGCAGCTAAGAGGGCCAGGTGATATAGAAGGTACTGTTCAGAGTGGCGTTCCTTTTGACCTAAAGATCGCAAATCTTGGCAAAGATGGTCAGCTGATACAATACGCAAGGAAGATTGCAGAAGATATACTGGATAACGATCCGTTACTTGAACACGATCAGAATGTTGTATTAAGAACACAGTTAAAACATCTTTTCATCCAAAAGCAGTCGTGGAGTAATATAAGCTGATTATTTTAAATTAGAATCAATTTAAATAATAATACAACAGTTAAAAACTGACAAAAAACAGGTTCATATTACGCAGTAATCGCCAAATTTGGGCGTTCAAAAAAAATTGGGGTATATAATGGCCAGGTCAGATTTTAAAGAGACTATTCAGCACGATGGTGTAGTTCAGCAGACAGATGGCAAATCAGTTTTTGTTAAGATAACTTCACTCCATGCCTGTTCCGGATGCCATGCTGAAGGTTCATGTGCTCTTACCGGAAAAGAGGAAAAAATAGTTGAAGTTCTGGGAAATTATAGTGTAAGTGCCGGGGATTTGGTAACAGTAATGATGACTCAATCAATGGGTTACGCTGCAGTAATTCTGGGTTACATCATGCCTTTGCTTATGGTAATTTTAACGCTGATCATACTTATCTCTTTTTCAATAAGTGAATTAACTGCAGGACTTTTTTCACTTTCTGTTCTGGCACCTTATTATTTCATTATGTACTTATTCAGAAATAAGATTGATAAAAAATTTACGTTTACGATAAAAGCTTAATTAATGGGTTCTACAGTTCTTATTACAGTTATAAGTTTAAGTGTCCTTGCTCTTATCTCAGCAGTGATACTATATTTTGTAGCACAAAAATTCAAGGTTTTTGAAGATCCACGAATAGATCAGATCCAGGAAATCCTGCCGGCAGCTAATTGCGGGGGGTGCGGTTTTGCAGGTTGTCGCAACTTTGCAGAGGCACTTGTAAATGCTGAAACCTTCGATGGATTGTCCTGTCCTGTAGGTGGGGCGGCTGTTATGGTAAATGCAGCATCAATTCTCGGCAAAGTGGCTCCTATAACTGACCCTCTTGTGGCTACACTTCTGTGTAATGGCTCAGGTGAGTACAGACCCCGCACCTCAAAATATGATGGCGTTCCTGATTGCAGAATTTCTCATAGCCTCTACATTGGTGAAACAGACTGCAGCTATGGTTGTCTTGGTAATGGCGATTGCGTGAGAGCATGCTCATTTGATGCGATGTTTATGGATTCTGTGACAGGTCTTCCGGTTATTATTGACGATAAATGCGTTTCATGCGGTGCATGTGTTAAAGCTTGCCCGCGGCACATTATAGAACTAAGAAAAAAAGCTAAGAAAGACAGGAAGATATATGTTGCCTGCTCAAACTGCGATAAGGGCGGACCTGCAAGAAGAGCTTGTAAAGTGGCATGTATTGCCTGTAATAAATGCCTGAAAGTGTGCGAGTTTAATGCTATCACCATCGAGAATAACCTCGCCTATATCGATGCAACTAAATGCACATTCTGCAGAAAATGTGTTACCGAATGTCCAACCAATGCAATTATTGAACTGAATTTTCCTCCAAGGAAAATTAAAGAGATAGTTGAAACTGAGAAAATTAATGGATAATAAGATGTTTAATATTTTAAATATACGATAGTGTTGAAAACATTTCCCATCGGAGGTGTTCATCCACCTGAAAATAAGCTGACAGCGAATTTTCCAATTACATCGCTTTCTATACCTGAGAGTGTTACTATTCCAATATCCCAGCATATAGGCGCGCCAGCGGTTGCATCTGTGAACAAAGGAGATAAAATCAAAGCAGGACAGATAATTGCTACAGGGAAGGGATTTGTATCTGCAAACATTCATTCTTCCGTATCAGGAACGGTAAGTAAGATAGATTCAGTAATTGATACTTCCGGATATAAGCAGAATGCTGTTTATATTGATGTTGAAGGAGATGAATGGCTCGAGACAATTGACAGAAGTAAAGAGATAATCATTGAAATTAAGCTTTCAGCGGAAGAAATCATAAAGAAGTGCTTTGACTGCGGGATCGTGGGACTGGGAGGAGCTACATTTCCGTCTCATGTCAAACTTTCAGTTCCCATAGGTAAAAAGTGCAATGTGCTAATTATCAATGGTGTGGAATGTGAGCCATTCCTTACATCCGATCATCGACTTATGCTCGAAAGAGGTCAGGAAATCCTGGTTGGTGTTTCCATCATTATGAAGGCACTTAATGTTGACAGAGCAATGATAGGCATCGAAAACAACAAACCCGACGCCATCGCATCAATGCAAAAACTTGTCACGATGTTCAAGGGAATAAGCATTCATGCCCTAAAAGTTAAATACCCCCAGGGAGCTGAAAAACAGTTAATTAAAGCGTTGATAAACAAAGAAGTGCCTTCAGGAAAACTTCCCATTGATGTGGGAGCCGTGGTTCATAACGTCGGTACTGCTTATGCTGTTTATGAGGCTGTTCAAAAGAATAAACCACTCTTTGAAAGAGTAGTTACAATAACCGGAAAATCCCTTCCAAATCCGGGAAACTACCTTGTAAGAACAGGGACCCCGGTTAGAAAACTAATTGAAGCAGCAGGTGGTATGCCGGCCGATACAGGAAAAATAGTTTCGGGTGGTCCGATGATGGGCAAGGCAATCAGCAATCTTGATATTCCAATTGTCAAAGGAACATCAGGTATAGTATTGTTTCCTGCTGCCGAATCGGAGAGAAATAAACCGGAACCATGCATTCGATGTGCAAAATGTGTTTCTGTATGCGCTCTTAATCTGGAACCTTACCTGCTTATGACATTGTCTGAAAAAGGACTTTTTGAAAGAGCTGAATCAGAGAAGATTACAGATTGTATGGAATGCGGCTCATGCAGTTATATCTGTCCTGCAAGCCGTCCTATTCTTGACTACATACGCCTTGGAAAATCAACGGTTACCAGAATGGTACGTGAAAGAAACATCAAATAATTAGCTATTTTTTTCTATATGAGTGATCTTCTTAATATTTCCCCGTCGCCTCAGACGCACGGAACAGAAACAACAAGAAAGCTGATGATTGGTGTGGCAGTAGCTCTTATTCCGGCTCTCATCACATCGGTTTTTTATTTTGGATATGGTGCGGTTATTGTTACATTAACTTCTATTGTCTCCTGTCTTGTTTTCGAATATCTTATTCAAAGATTCTTCTTAAAGAAACCAGTTTCAATCACAGATGGTTCAGCGTTGGTAACAGGGATGCTTCTGGCATTTAATCTTCCATCAAACATCCCGGTTTACACAATTATTATCGGCAGCTTTGCCGCTATTGTAGTTGCTAAAATGACATTTGGCGGACTTGGAAACAATCCATTCAATCCCGCACTTGTCGGACGTGTTTTTATGCTGATATCATTTCCGGTTCAAATGACAAGCTGGCCTGTTCCGGCGGGGTTAAAGACAGGCTATACAGATGCTGTAACAGGTGCTACTCCTCTTGCAATAGTAAAAGAAGGTCTGAAAAACGGAGAACCGCTTCAGCAACTTATGAGCACTATCCCTTCGCCATCACAAATGTTTCTGGGCAAAATGGCTGGATCACTTGGAGAAGTTGCGGCAGTTGCCCTTCTGTTAGGATTTGCCTATCTTCTTGTAAAAAAGATTATTACATGGCATATCCCTGTATCTGTTATTGGTACGGTAGCGATATTCACAACTATACTCTGGGTTGTAAATCCTGTTAAAAATGCTGATCCTGTATTTCATATGTTAACAGGAGGACTGCTACTCGGAGCAATTTTTATGGCCACCGATTACGTAACATCACCGATGAACAAAAAAGCCATGCTGATATACGGATGTGGTATTGGGATGCTAACAGTTATAATAAGGGTCTGGGGTGCTTATCCTGAAGGTGTTTCCTTCGCAATTCTCATAATGAATGCGTTCGTACCTCTTATGAATACATATATTAAACCTAAAAGATTTGGAGAGGTGAAAAATGGCTAAGACAGAATCAACTTTTAAGAACATGGTGCTGTCGCTGACACTTCTGGCACTTGTAGCATCAGCATGTCTGGGATTTGTTTATGAAAAGACAAAAATACCAATCGAGATGTCAATTCTCAATAAAAAAATTGACGCAATAAAACTTGTAACCCCGGGGTTTACAAATGACCCCAATACTGAGATGTTTCGTCTTCCCACGGGAGAAGGAGACAGCCTTGATATTTATCCGGCAAAGAAAGACAGCGTCTTAATAGGCTATGCTGTGAATACTTACACATTAAACGGTTTCAGCGGCAGAATAAATCTAATGGCCGGTTTTAAACCAGATGGTACCATCATTAACATTACTGTCCTCGATCATAAAGAGACTCCTGGCCTTGGAACAAAAATGACAGAAGCTAAGTTCAAGGATCAATTTTTAGAAAAAAATCCTTCAGAATATATCTTAAAAGTGAAAAAAGACGGAGGGCCTGTTGATGCTATAACAGCAGCTACAATCAGTTCAAGAGCCTTTTGCGATGCTGTTGATCGTGCATATAAAACCATAATGAAAGGAGGATTGAAATGAATCAGCTGCAAAATTTCAATAAAGGTTTTCTGAGAGAAAATCCTTTACTGGTTCTGGTCCTCGGAACCTGTCCCGCCCTTGCAACAACATCATCATCAATGAATGGATTAGGAATGGGAATTGCAACAACCTTCGTTCTTATCGGATCGAATGTAGTAATATCATCCCTTGCTAATCTTATACCTGATAAGGTAAGGATCCCTGCTTTTGTGCTTATCATCGCATCGTTTGTAACAATTGTAGATCTTCTTATGCAGGCATATGTGCCATCCTTATATGAAAAACTGGGTATTTTCATTCCGCTCATAGTCGTCAACTGTATAGTACTTGGTCGCGCAGAAGCCTTTGCAAGTAAAAACTCAGTATTCAGTTCATTTCTCGATGGTGCAGGAATGGGACTTGGCTTCACAATGGCGCTTGGTATCCTTGGAGCCATCCGCGAGTTGCTGGGAAACGGTGCAATTTTCGGATTAAAGCTTATTCAGGGTGATGGCATACTTGTGTTTATCCTGGCACCCGGAGCCTTCATAGGCCTGGGTTATCTCATCGCACTCATAAACCGGATTAAAAGAACTTAAAGTCAGTAACAATGGAATATATTTTAATAATTATCTCAGCCATATTCATTAATAACGTTGTCCTTGCGCAGTTCCTTGGAATATGTCCTTTCCTGGGTGTTTCCAATAAAGTAACTACAGCTTTGGGAATGACAGGCGCTGTCACATTTGTAACAGTCCTTGCAACTTTAACGACCTATCTTATCCAGGTATATGTGCTTGAAAGGCTTGGTATCGGATTCATGCAAACAATTACCTTTATCCTTGTTATAGCATCATTGGTACAGATGGTAGAGATTATCCTCAAAAAAATAAGTCAGCCACTTTACCAGGCACTTGGAATATTCCTTCCTCTTATTACCACCAATTGCGCAGTATTGGGAGTTGCGATACTTGTTATCAAGAAAAACTACAACCTGATTGAAGGTGTAGTCTATAGTTCTGCAACAGCAGTAGGCTTCGGGCTTGCTCTGACCATTCTTGCCGGCATGAGAGAACAATTTGACCTGGTTACAATCCCAAAAGGGATGAGAGGGGTTCCTATTTCACTTGTTACAGCGGGAATACTTGCACTAGCGTTCATGGGTTTTACGGGAATTATTAAATCATAATCTCAACTCATTCGTTAACTAATTAAAGGATCAGACCTGAAAAACGAATAATTTTTCGTTAATTGTATCAAAATTTCCATAATAATGACACTGTCAGATTATTATGAAGTTCTGGGTCTAACATCTGACTCCTCTATCGAGGATGTTAAAAGAGCATATCGTAAAAAGGCCCGAACGTATCATCCCGATATCAATCATTCGCCTGAAGCTAAGGATATGTTCATTAATGCAACTGAAGCATATGAATTTCTCCTTGCTAATTTTGACAAGATAGCTCACAGCGACGAAGCTTATAATCAGGCCATGGAAGACTGGAGGAAATACCGCCAGGACAGGTCTCATAAAAGGGCAAATGCTTATGCCAGGGCATCATACGCGCATTTTAAGGAAACCAGATTCTATAAAACCACGAGAATATTTGATGGAACAACTATTATTTTCAGTCTGATAATATCAGTGCTCCTGCTTGTTTACACAATACTTGGGTATATCTACAGGCTTAAACATCCTATTCCGGGTCTAGAGCAACCATCGGTGTTCATATTTGTTCTCCTCCTATTACTGGGGGTAACTTTCTTCTCTATTTCGCTGATATACCTGAAAGCATTTAATCAGACCAAAAAAAAACACGATAAAAAAGGATGTAAATGATTTAAACTGTTAATTATCAGATTTTTATGAAATTGAATGGAACATCAAGAATTGAAGCAAAGTATTCACCTCTTTCAAGAATATCTTCATCTCCATCTTCATAATACCAGTTGAAAACAAATTTTTTATCCTTAAGTGTCACATAAATAATTTTTTGAAGCAGATGGATAAAAACTTTAGCACTGGCGCTATTGAAGTATTCAAGGTTTATATCACAATAAGTTATATCTGCTGGTGTTTCAATATATTCACTTACCCATACCTCTACCGGAGCATAGAATTCAGCAACATTTTCATGAATTGACCGCCCACTGATCTTTATTATTCCATCGGGGCTAAGCAGTATCTCCGGTGAGTTCTTTGTGGGTGAAAACTTCAGTTCCTTCATTAATAAAAAATTTGCTGAAATTAAAAAAATTTACCTTACAAACTACTATTGTTTAATCTAATCTGGCCAGCGGTGAAACGCTCTGATCTGAGAATTCTCCTCTCAGATATTTATAGTAACCTGCAATCCCTATCATGGCTGCATTATCTGTAGTATAGCTAAAAGGAGGAATAAAAAGGTTCCAGCCCCTTTTTATAGCTTCCTCAGACATTGCATTTCTTAAACCCGAATTTGCCGAAACGCCTCCTGCTATTCCTATTTCCCTTATACCGGTCTCAATTGAAGCTTTAATGAGTTTACCGGTTAGAATATTAATAATCACATGCTGAAGTGAAGCACAAAGATCAAGTTTATTACTTTCAATAAAACCCGGATCAATTTTTAATTGATCTCTCAGAAAATATAAAAAGCTGGTTTTCAAACCACTGAAACTGAAATCAAGTCCACGTACCTGTGGTTTTGGAAAATTAAAAGCTTTTTTGTTACCTAAAGAAGCCATTTTATCAATTACAGGCCCCGCAGGATAAGGCAGACCCATCACTTTACCACATTTATCGAACGCTTCCCCTGCAGCATCATCAATCGTATTCCCAATTATCTCCCATTCCAGGTGACTCTTCATCACTATAATCCTGGTATGTCCGCCTGAAACGAGCAGACATAGAAACGGAAAAGAAGGCAAGCGCTTTTCCTTATCTTTTTCATTTATAAAGTGTGCCAGAACATGCGCCTGAAGATGGTTAACTTCAATAAGGGGTATATTCTGAGCAAGCGCAAAACCTTTGGCAAATGATGTTCCCACAAGCAAAGATCCAAGAAGACCCGGCCCCCTGGTAAAAGCTACTGCCTGAATTTCATCAATTTTAATATCCGCTTTTTTTATCGCAAGATCAGTTACTGGTACAATATTTGCCTGATGAGCCCTGGAGGCAAGCTCGGGGACAACCCCGCCATAGGTTCTGTGAATATCCTGGTTGGCTATCAGGTTAGAAAGTACATAACCATCCCGGATTACGGCTACTGAGGTATCATCGCAGGATGATTCAATTGCTAATATTGTGAGAGTGTTTAGTGCTTTGATTTTTGGTATATTTTAGGTTATTTTGATAATTGTTTTTTACCCGCATTCAATGGACAAAAATATTAAAAAATCATTAAAATATTTCATAATATTGATCGGGATAATCATTACCCTTCCTACACTGCTTTATCTCATTCTTCGAATCCCTGAAGTGCAGACCTTCGCAGTAAAGAGAATTACAAACCATCTGTCGCATGAGATACAATCCAAAATTTCAATAGGGAGGATTGAATACGTTTTCTTTAACAGGCTTAATATAAGCGACTTGCTAATAGAAGACCAGCATAGGGATACACTCATTTATTCCAGGGAATTACGCATATCCATAAGACGAATAAACCTGAAAGCAAAATCCTACAGACTGGGAAAAGTAAGTCTCATTGATCCTGTGATTTCATTTGTTACCGATTCAGCGGGCAAAATGAATCTTACCTGGTACCTTGATATGCTAATATCACCCGGCGATACCACAAAAGATTCAAGAAGCTCTTTTATTATCAACCAAATCGAAATAAGCAATGCCCGATTCTCAATGGTGAATCAAAGTAAGAAGGAGAGTAAATCCGGTATTGATTTCAATAATCTTAAATTTTCAGCAATAAACGGAATTATTGAGAATTTCAAAGTAGCGGATGATACAACGTCTTTTGACGTTTATAATCTTGGATTAGCCGAGGATAGTGGATTTCGGATAAAAAAACTAAACAGTGCTGTAACATTTACAAATCAAAACATCCTGCTCAAGACAATTTACATTAATGCTGACAGCAGCATCCTGAATCTCAGCAAACTGGAGATCCGTCCTGATTCAATAAACTCATTTCAAAATTTTAGCGAAGAGGTCAGACTTGATGTTGAATTTGAAGAATCCTTAATCAATACCTCGGATCTGAAGTATTTCATTCCTTTTGCGAATAATACAAGTGAGACTATCTGGTTAACAGGAAGAATTTTTGGTACAATCTCAGAACTAAGAGGCCGTAATATCAACCTTGCATACAGGGAAAATACCAGACTGGATTGTGATTTTGATTTTTCCGGATTGCCAAATATTGAAAATACATTCATGTACCTTGGAATTAACAGCCTGACTACCAATGCAAAGGATATTGGATATTTTGAAATGCCCGGTAAAGGCAAAATCAAGGTACCAGAGTTTTTGTACAGGTTAGGAAATGTAGCTTTCGACGGCAGTTTTACAGGATTTACGACCGATTTTGTTACTTATGGAGATATCACAACAGACCTTGGAAATATCCGGACTGATATATCGTTACGACCTGAGGCAGACAGGTACAGGATCAAGGGACTTATCACTGGAAGCAACATAGACCTTGGCAGGGTATCTGGTAATACTAAATTACTTGGCAGGCTGAGCATGAAAGCCAATATCGACGGGTATGCATCATCACTTGAAAAGTTTGCGGCCAGTCTAACCGGTGAAATTGACAGTGTCGAGATCAACAGATACACATACCGGGATATAGAACTAAAAGGCTTCTTCACTGAAAAAACATGGGATGGCAATGTCAACATTGTAGACGAAAATATTACAATGGACCTAATGGGAATGTTCAACTTCAGTGGGGACCTTCCTGAATTTGATTTTACACTGAACCTTAATGAAGCTAACCTTCATAAACTGAATTTCGATACAAAAGACACAACTTCTTCATTAACCCTTTTGCTGACATCAAATTTCAGTGGTAACAGCATTGATAATCTTGATGGTGAGATAAGAGTATTGAATTCAAAAATAAGAAAATATGGTACCGACCTTGATCTTGACGATTTTTCCATCAGAACGTATACCGAGAATAGAAAACCTGTTATAAGCCTCAGGACCGACTTTGCCGATGCCGATCTGAAAGGATATTATAGTTTTTCAGGACTGGGTGAATTGTTTAAATCCACATTTGCCCGTTTTATGCCTTCAAAAACCAGAGAAACAGAAAAACAGGCTATTCCCGGCAACAATAACTTTACCTTTTCCGTAAACTTCAAAAACACAGAAAAGATCAATAATTTCTTCAGAACCGGCTTGCATTTTTCTGAGAAGAGTTATTTGAGTGGCATAATATCGACCGATAGTATTATCAGAATAACAGGGTATGCAAAATCTTTCGAGTTTAAAAACAATATATTACACGATTTAAACCTTGATGCACTTATAACAGGCAATGAATTTTCTGCGGATGTAACTACATCTTCCATTACTTTTATGGGACAAACCGACCTTAAGGATTTTTCGGTAAATTTTGATGCCAAACCCGACCACTTCGATTTTTCAGTTAACTGGGATAACAAAGAGGAAATTCTGAACAAAGGCCGGTTTGCAGCAATTGGTAACTTTTCCCGCCCTGTAAACGGACAGGGGAATCCGATCCTCAGTGTAAATATTGATTCCTCTGATATATATGTGAAAAATAACCTATGGAAGATTAAGCAATCGGATGTGATAGTCGATTCAAATTCGATTAAGATCAATAGAATTAATATCATTAGTAATGAACGCTATTATCAGGTTGACGGTGCAATTTCAGAAAATCCCTCAGATACTTTACGCCTTAGATTCAAAGGAATAGATATTTCTCCTCTTAATTATGTCAGTAAGAAGGATGGAAGTAAAGCACCCACGATACCTCTTAATTTGAGAGGCACACTCAACGGGAATATTTTTCTCACAGACATCTATAAAAACCTTCTTCTGGAGACAAATTTGAGAGTAGACAGTTTTTCAATTCTAAATAATAATTACGGAAATATTTCTATAGTTTCGGCATGGGATGCACTAAAAAGAGTTGTCAATATAGATGCGGGCAACAATCTGAACGGAAAGAAATTGTTTGATATAAAGGGCCATTATGATCCTGCTTCAAAGAAAATTAACATTGATCTGCTGGCTGATAAATTACCAATTGGTGCTCTCAATCCACTACTAAAAATATTCGCATCGGACATTTCAGGATCGGTTTCAGGAAAAGTAAAATTATCCGGAGGAATGAATAGTTTGACCCTTAATGGTGCTGTTATGGCTCAGAATGCTTCATTAAAAATCGACTACCTGCAATCGGTGTATATTCTTAATGATACAGTCCGCTTTGATAAAAATGGGATAAAATTCAACACAGTCAAACTTACTGATCAAAGAGGGAATAATGCTACCCTTAATGGGTATGTTTACCATAAAAATTTTAAAAACTACAGTACTGATCTTGTAGTAAATACCAACCAGTTTCAGGTTCTCAATACAAAACCAAAAGACAATGAATTATTCTATGGTACGGCCTATGCCACGGGTGTGACTACCATCAAGATAGACGAGAAAACAATAGGTTTCGATATATCAGCCCGTACAGATAAAAACACCAAATTTTTTATCCCGCTTACCTCAGGTCTGTCTGTATCAGAATACTCGTTTATTTCCTTTATCGATCCCGATTCTTTAAAGAATGCAGTTATGAATATTGTCGCAGAGACAAAACCTACAGGGATGGACTTGAATTTTGATCTTGAGGTAACACCTGATGCAGAAGTAAAACTTATTTTTGACGCAAAAGTCGGCGATGAAATGACTGGTACCGGCTCAGGCGATCTCAATATTAATCTTGATAAACAGGGCAATTTTAAAATCTCCGGAGATTATATTATTGAAAAGGGCGATTACCTCTTCACACTAGGAAACATACTTAATAAATCATTTGATGTGGAGAACGGGGGACGAATCACATTTAACGGCGATATAGATAATGCTGAAATAGATATTATTGCGAAGTATGGGCTTACTACTTCTTTATTTCAAATCCTCGATCAGGATGAAAAATATAAAGAAAGAACAAACGTTGAAATTCAATTAAATCTTACGGGAAAACTTTTCAATCCGGTTGTTAAACTTGCCATAGAATTACCCAACGCTGATGAAGCAACAAAGTCATACCTTAAGAGTAAAATAACAACGGAGGAGGAACTTAACCGGCAGTTTTTTTACCTTCTGGTTATGAATAGTTTTCTTGCAACTTATACTTCAACTTCAGGCTCTTCTGCGATGGCAGTTACGACCACCGAAATGCTTTCAAACCAGATAAGTAACTGGTTATCACAGATAAGCGGCGATGTTGATCTTGGATTTGTTTACAGACCAGGTGATAAAAATGTAAACTCACAGGAACTGGAAGTAGCATTATCAACCCAGTTATTAAATGATAAAGTTCTCATAAATTTCAGGGGAACGGGAAGTAGCGGAAATCAGAATAGTGCAACGAACCAGATATCCGGTGATTTTGATGCAGAGGTTAAGATTACCGAAAAAATCAGGTTTAAAGTTTTTAACAGATACAATAACCCTTATACCGGGAAACAAGCAGATTATACCCAGGGGATTGGACTTTTTTACCAACAGGAATTTTCCAGATTCTCAGATCTTTTTCGTAGAAAAAGTAAATCGGAAATGAAAAAGGAAGAAATCCCGGTTGTAGAAAAACGTTGAAGTTGATTTCAAATTAAAATAGTTAATAAATATTACGTCATTCTTAGTAATTCATACATAATATAACATGTTAGCTTTGCGTTTTTTAATAACTTCGCGCTTAATAGCCGATACATTGAAAAATAACAGTATTTACAATAAATTAATAAATAAAGTATGGTATTCATAATGTCGATGTTCCAGGATGTATCTCTGCCTGTTGAAAATGTTGGTATGGCAAAACTAACACTACTTGATCTGGCTGTAAAAGGAGGTTGGGTAATGATCCCCATTCTTTTGCTTTCATTTGTGGCCGCCTATATATTTATCGAAAGATTCTATGTAATAAGGAAAGCTACCCAGGAAGATCAGAATTTCATGAACAGGATAAAAGATTATATCCATGATGGCAAAATTGATTCTGCAATGGCTTTGTGTAAAAATACTGATTCACCATCGGCAAGAATGGTTGAAAAAGGAATAAATCGCCTAGGAAGGCCATTACACGATATAAGTACAGCAATTGAAAACGTCGGCAAGCTCGAGATTTCAAAACTTGAAAAAGGTTTCCCAACTCTGGCGACAATAACCGGCGCTGAACCTATGCTTGGATTTCTTGGAACTGTTATCGGAATGGTGCAATCATTCTATGCAATGTCACTTGCAGGTAATAATATTGAAGTATCAATGATGTCTGATGGTATTTATACAGCTCTTATTACAACTGTTGCCGGATTAATTGTTGGAATTCTTGGTTATTTTGCATACAATTCCTTGGTTGTCAGGGTGGAAAAAGTTGTCTTTAACCTCGAGGCAACACTTACGGAATTTATGGATATTTTGAATGAACCAGTAAAAACTGAACGGTAAGATGGCACTATCCCAAAGAAATAAAATTAGTATAAACTTTAGTTCAACCGGGATGACGGATGTAGTCTTTAACCTTCTCATCTTTTTTATGTTAACGTCTACCATGGTTCATCCTACTGCTTTGAAATTACTTCTTCCTAAAGGGAGTACACAAACTTCAGCTAAACCTCAGACAACTGTTTCCATAACACGTGATCTGCAATATTTTGTTGAGACTCAACCGGTCAGCATTGATGATCTCGAAACTGTTCTGAAACAAAAACTCGGAAGTAATCCGGATACATACATATCATTGCATGTTGATAAAAGTGTCCCGTTTGAAAATGCGGTCAGAGTAATGAATATTGCCCAAACAAATAATTATAAACTGATAATTGCAACGACTCCCAAATAACGATCTGCACAAGCTTCCTTCTGAAAGAGGTAAAGGTCTTGTTGGAACAATCATTTATCATGTAGTATTATTCCTTCTGTTGATCCTTGTGAGTTTTTCTGTTCCTCCCCCTCCTGAAGTTGAAGAAGGCATAATTGTCAATTTCGGTACGGATGACACCGGATCAGGATTGATAGAGCCCTCCGAACCCGCTCAAAAGGCTCAGTCAGTACCGTCAACCAGTCAGGCTGAAGAAATCACTGAAGAAGAGCCACTCCTTACTCAAAATACTGAGGAAGCACCTGAAGTAAAGAAAGTGGACCCGGAGGCTGAAAAGAGAAAACTAGAAAAAATTGAAGCCGATAAAAAACTAAGAGCTGAACTCGAGGCTGAAAGAATACGCAAGCAGGAAGAAGAGATTGAACGAAAAAGGGTACTTGCAGAGCAACAACGGCAGACTGATATAATTAACAGAACTAAAAACGCCCTCGCAAACTCCAAAAACGCAGGTACCTCATCAACAAGTGAGGGTATTACCGGAGGCGATGGTAACCAGGGCTCTGCTACCGGATCAGTAAATTCTACTGTCCGAGGCGAAGGTTCGGGACTCGGAGACAAAGGAATAGCATATGAGTTACAGGGACGTGGGTTTCAGGCATTGCCATCTCCAAAGTATGATTACCAGGGTGAAGGTAGGGTTGTTGTTGAAGTTATCGTCGACAGGTCAGGAAAAGTAATACAGGCAGTTCCAGGTATAAAAGGATCAACTACACTCGATGACTATTTACTGAGAGTTGCAAAAGAAGCCGCACTACAGGCAAGGTTCGATACCAAGCCGGATGCTCCTGTTATTCAAAAAGGTACAATAACCTACAATTTTATTCTCAAATAAAAAGTTATCTCTCAAAGATCTCTTTTATTGCAATATTCAGATTATCAATAAGGTTGTGATCCTTTATGATGTAGTCATCTATACCTTTACGTGCAAGTTCCAGTACTATTTCCCCTTTTTCCTGTGCAGACAACATAATTACAGGCAATTTAGGTTTAACTTTTTTGATTTTTTCAAAAACCTCCATGCCATTCATTACTTCAGCATTTTTGTTAATGAAAAAGTAGTCAAGAATGATAAGATCCGGATTTTTGTTTAACTCTTTCAGACAGTCTTCTCCATATACAAAGGCTTCAAGGTTATACCCTGCTGCAGTAAACCTCTTAACAACAAGTGTATTAATAAGAGGATCGTCATCTACGACAAAAATTAACTTCTTTTCATTCATAGCGAAAGAGTTGTTATACTATCCTAGTAAAGTTATAATAATTTTCCTAACTGTCTAATTAAAATAAATACTCCTATTCTTTGAACTTCCTAAAACTTTAACTTCTGATGTGTTCTCTCCAGCGGAGTGAACCCCGAAGGGCTCTGCGATAAAATCACAATTACATGCTAAACAGAGGAAATGATTTCATTAGTTTTTCAACTCTCTGACCAACACTTATTATAACGGATTCATTCTCTATGTCTGATATAACCTCATCAATAAGGTCAACTATCAAACTCATGTGTTCTTCGTTCATTCCACGTGTTGTAACCGCAGGTGTTCCCACTCTTAGTCCGGAAGTCAGGAACGGTGAACGACTATCGAAAGGAACCATATTCTTATTAACTGTAATATGCGCCCTTACAAGAGTGTTTTCAACTTTTTTTCCGGTAATATCAGGAAACTTTGTTCTCAGATCTATTAACATCAGATGATTTTCAGTTCCATCAGAAATTACTTTATATCCCTTGTTCATGAAGGATTTAGCCATTTCCGATGCATTCTTTTTAACCATAATCTGGTACTCTTTGAACTTAGGATCAAGTGCTTCGCCAAAGGAAACAGCTTTTGAAGCAATAACGTGCTCAAGCGGACCACCCTGTATGCCCGGAAATACTGCTGAATTAAGTAAAGAAGACATCATTCTGATCTCTCCCTTCGGGGTTGTAATACCCCAGGGATTAATAAAATCCTTCCCCATCAAAATTATACCTCCTCTTGGTCCCCGAAGGGTCTTGTGTGTTGTAGAGGTAACAATGTGAGCATGTTTAAGAGGGTTATTCAGTAAACCTGCAGCGATTAGCCCTGCCGGATGAGCCATATCCACAACCAGCATTGCATTTATCATATCGGCGATTCTGCGCATTCGGCCGTAGTCCCAATCACGGGAATATGCAGAAGCACCTCCAATGATCATCTTTGGCTTTTCCTTTAAAGCTATTTTCTCCATCATATCATAGTCAACTATCCCTGTTTCTTCCTTTACACTGTATGCAACAGGTTTATAGAAGAGTCCGGATGAATTAACAGGAGACCCATGAGAAAGATGCCCCCCATGTGCTAGATTAAGTCCCATAAATGTATCACCAGGCTTTAAAACTGACATAAAAACAGCCATATTCGCCTGTGCACCGGAATGTGGCTGAACATTTGCGTAATCGGCATTAAAAAGCTGTTTCAGACGGTCAATAGCTATCTGCTCCGACTCATCAACCACCTCACAACCCCCATAATAACGTGCGCCCGGATAACCTTCGGCGTATTTATTTGTCATTACTGATCCCATGGCTTCAAGAACCTGAGGACTTACAAAGTTTTCCGAAGCTATAAGCTCGATTCCGTTAAGCTGGCGCTGATGCTCCTTCTCAATAAGGTCGAAAATAATGGTGTCTCTTTTCATCATAATAAAATTTTTATTTTAATGGTACGATGGAACCGCACATGATTGAAATTTATATTTTTATCGTATTTGTGATTGTGAGCAATCATGTGAGTTTCATTATATTAAAATTTGTTTAACTATTCTTCAGAAAACTCTATCAATAATTCACGGTATGTTGCATATATTCTTGATTTCGATAAAAATCCCACGTAGTAACCCGAATCAAGTACTGGAAGGTTCCATGCATCTGTTTTCCTGAATGTCTCCATTACAGTTTCAATATTCTCCCTTCGGTCGATGTATGAGGGAGGAATTGTCATAATATCTTTCATAAAAACTGAATCATACAGCTCATATTTGAACATTATTTCCCGCACGTCGTCAAGAGATACAACACCTTCGAGAATATTATACTTATCGACCACCGGGAACAGATTCCGTTTTGATTTTGCAATAGCTTTAACCAGGTCTCCCAATGTATCTGTACCTTTTACGGTGATAAGCTCAGTTTCAATTTCTTTGCGCCAATCCATGAAAGTAAGTACCGCCTTGTCTTTATCGTGGGTTATCAACTCACCTCTTTTTGCGAGCTGAACATGATATATTGAGTGCTTTTCAAAACTTCTTACGGTTATGTAAGCCACAGTTGAGGTTATAATCAGAGGGATGAGCAGATCATACCCTCCGGTAATTTCGGCGATCAGGAATATTGCTGTAAGAGGTGCGTGCATTACACCTGCCATCATTCCTGCCATCCCAACAAGTACGAAGCGGTTATCGGGAATCCCTGCACCAAAAAACCGGTTAAGCAGACTTGCAACAAAAAAACCATTAACGCCACCTATAAACAACGTGGGGGCAAAAATACCTCCTACCCCACCTGCCCCGTTTGTCGAGCTGCTTGCAATTACTTTGAGAAGTACCAGCCCAAGCATGAAAAGGATGATAACATAATAATTTTCAGATAATTGACCTAAAATACTATCTCCCAAAACTGATTCGGTATTCCCCTGAAGAAGTAACATTATAGTATCATAGCCCTCACCATAAAAGGGCGGAAACAGATAAATAAGTCCGCCAAGCACCAAACCTCCGATCATTAACCGCACAAAGACATTTTTTATCTTGTCGTAGCTTCCTTCAAGAAATAAGGTCATCTTCGAAAAATAGAGTGAAATAAATCCCGAAATTACTCCAAGCAACAGATACCATGGGATATTTGAGATCAGAAACGCCTCGGTAACATTGAAGGTAAAAAGTACCTTGTCTCCCATCAGGAAATATGCAACTGTTGCAGCTGTGACAGACGATATCAGTAATGGAACTATAGATGATATTGTCAAGTCGAGCATCAGAATCTCCAGCGTAAAGACTATTCCGGCGATAGGTGCTTTAAAAATTCCTGATACAGCCCCTGCTGCTCCGCAACCAATTAATAATGTAATACTTCTGTAATTAAGTTTGAAGAATCGTCCGATGGCGGACCCGATTGAGGATCCTGTCAGTACGATGGGTGCCTCTGCTCCTACTGAACCTCCGAGTCCAATTGTGAGGGTGCTAGCTAATATTGAGGTCCATGTGTTATGTGCCTTTATGTAACCTTTCCTTTTTGAGATAGCAAAAAGTACCCGGCTAATGCCGTGACCGATTTTATCTTTCACTAAATATCTTACAAAGATCAATGTAAGAAGCATACCAATAACGGGATACACAAGATACAGGTAACTTCCCGATTCCCTGGTTATTCCACCTGTCACTATCTGATTGGTAAAATGTAAAGCATTCTTAAGTATGGCAGCAGCAAGTGCACTAAGCAAACCGACAACAAAACTCAGAATGTATATAAGTTTAACCTGGTCGAAATCAATCGCACGCAGATTAAATATCTTCTTTAAGAATCGATTCTGAAACATGATGGTGCAAATATAAAAACATTACTTATGCTTCCCTGTTTTTTAAGTAAGTTTGTCTCAAGATTTAACCAACATGTTTTATTAACCGTTTAGTATCAATACAGATCATTCAATATGATAAAATATAGCAGATTTTCTCTTGAAAACGGCTTAAAAGTCCTGGTGCATGAAGACAGGTCAACTCCACTTGTTGCTTTAAACATCTTGTATGACGTCGGCTCGAGGGACGAAGATCCTTCTGCAACAGGCCTTGCCCACCTCTTTGAACATCTGATGTTTGGCGGATCTGTAAATGTTCCTGATTTTGATGGCCCCCTTCAGTTGGCAGGGGGAGAAAACAATGCTTTCACAAACAATGACATAACAAATTATTATCTCACACTTCCTGCATCAAATATCGAAACCGGATTCTGGCTGGAATCAGACCGTATGCTGGCACTCGATTTCTCTCAATCAAGCCTTGACACTCAAAAAAAAGTAGTGATTGAGGAGTTTAATCAACGGTATCTTAACCAGCCCTACGGTGACGCTATTCTTAAGTTAAGGCCATTGGCTTACAAAGTACACCCATACCGGTGGCCAACTATCGGAATGGATATTTCTCATATTGAAAACACTGACCTTCATACTATTACAAAATTCTTCTATTCACATTATGCCCCAAATTCAGCGATACTTACAATAACCGGAAACATTACTCCCGACAAAGCTTTAAGCCTTGCACAAAAATGGTTCGGACCAATTGAAAGTAGGAATATTGACAAAAGGAACCTTCCCCCAGAACCGGAGCAACAAAGTGAAAGAAGAATCACAATAGAAAGAGATGTTCCTGCAAATGCATTATATAAAGTGTGGCACACCGGAAAGCGAAATGATCCTGATTTTTATGCTCTTGACCTTATAACCGACCTGCTGGCAGGAGGAGAGTCGGGCAGGCTATATAACAGGCTGGTCAGAGACAAGAAACTGTTCAGCGATATCAATGCCTACATAACCTCAGACTCCGATCCCGGATTAATAATATTGCATGGAAAACTTATGGATGGTGTTGATATTCAGAATGGTGAAGAAGAGGTTAACAAAGTTATCAGCGATTTGAAAGAGAATATAACCGATGAAAGAGAACTTGAAAAAGTAAAAAACAGGTATGAGTCATCCCTTGTATTTTCTTACACAAGTATTCTGAACAAAGCGGTAAATCTTGCTCTTTACGAGTTACTTGGCGATCCTGAAAGGATAAATACGGAAGTTGAAATGTTCAGAAAAACAGATCAGAAGCTGGTTATAGAAACCACACAAAAATTCCTGACCGATTCTAACTGCAGCACACTTTACTACAAATCAACCAGAAATAACAAAAAATGAACGAACTCCAGAGAATACAACCTCTTGTTTATCATATTGGTGATCCATTGATTCCAAAAGACCTGTCAGTAAGACTTGATAACGAAATCCCGGTCTACCTTATCGAATCCGGAACTGAAGATATAGTGAGGGTTGAATTTACCTTTAAAGCCGGCCAGGTTAACGAATATCTGCCCCTTCTTGCTTCAACAACAAACCAGATGCTTACAGACGGATCAGAAAACTATTCAGCAATCGAATTAAAAGAGTTGATTGATTTTTACGGTTCATTTATTAATCTGTATACTGAGAAAGACAATGCAGGTCTTGTTATATATATCCTTAATAAACATATTGAAAAAGTCCTTGAACTGGCCGCCGAAATACTATTCAAACCACTCTTTCCTGAGAATGAGCTCAGAGCATTAATGAATAAGAGACTGAATTGGTTTCGTGTTAACAAGGAAAAGGTTCAAAATCTCGCAATGGATCAGTTTTTTGAATCAGTTTTTGGAAAACATCATCCTTACGGAAGGAAATTTGTCGTTGAAGATTTTGAAAACATGACTGCATTGGTATTGAAGGATTTTCATCAGAAATACTACAAAGCAGAAAATATGGCAATAATAATTTCAGGTAAAATTCCGGAAAATGCAGTAACAATTATTAACAGATTATTCGGAAGTTTATCATCACCAAATATATACATCGAAGACCCGGGCAATAAGCTAAAAGGAAGTACTAAAAAGAAGGTTCACATTCGTCACTCAGGATCGACTCAATGTTCAGTCAGGATCGGATCAGATACAATTAATAAAAGACATCCTGATTATCCGGGATTAAAGGTGCTGGATGCAATTATTGGGGGATATTTCGGATCACGACTTATGAAAAATATCAGGGAAGATAAAGGTTTTACATATGGCATCGGATCTTATGTCACCTCTTTGGATCTTTCAGGTTATAAGGTCATTTCAACCGATGTTGGAATAAACAATACCCGCAAGGCTATTGACGAGATATATAAAGAAATAGAATTATTGCACAGGGAACCCGTAAAAAAGGATGAACTGGAGGTTGTGCAGAACTATATGCTGGGTGATCTGATAAGAATGTTTGACGGACCATTTGCCTGCGCAGACAGTTTTAAGTCAGTATGGGAATTCGGCCTTGACTATTCTTATTATTACAGGTTGTCAGAAAAGATTAAAACAATCACCCCTGACGAAATAATTGCACTGGCTTCAACGTATTACAAGCTGGAAGATCTATATGAAATTACCGCCGGTGATTTATGAAAAAATGGTATAAATCAATTATTTTAACTTTTCTTATCAGTTATTCACTTGTTTGTGAAGCTCAGACTGTTTGTACTGTGCCCCTATCCCCGACGCTTCTGGCTGTATCTGTAAATCCCGCAAACGGAAGGACGGAATTAAACTGGGAACTCAGCCCTTCTTCAGGCGTTGCAGCCTATATCATCTACACATTTGAAAACGGAGACGGAATGCCCCTTGACACATTATGGGACCCGGAAGCCACAACTTATAGCTACATCACAACCGCATCAAAGTATTTCAGCCTCTCGTACGTAGTATCAGCATTAAGGCTGCCTGATTGTGAAAGCCCTCTTTCAAATTCAATAAATACAATTTTCTGCAGTCCCGAAATCGATACCTGCAAAAGAGAAATCCAGATAAAATGGAATATATATCCTGATTATCCGAAATCTGTCTTAAAGTATGATTTGCATATAACCAGGAATGGAACTTCCGTAACAGAGGTTTTACCCGTGGATGCAAGGATTACCAATCTTACTCTTTCAGAGTTTGAAACTGACACAGAATATTGTTTTATGGTAAAGGCAATTCTTGATGGCGGAGGGATTTCTGCTTCAAATATAAGTTGTCTTTCAACCGATATGCAAAGACCCCCGGATTGGATCAGCTCCGATTATGTCACAGTAAATGAGGATAATAAGATATCAATATCCTATACAATTGATCCTTTTTCAGAGATTACAAACTTCCTACTGGAAAGAAAAAATGGGTGGTCCGTACCATTTCAACCTATTGCAACACTCTCCCAAAACAACGGGAAAATACAATATATTGATAATGAAGCTGATGTGAACACAGTCCATTTTTACAGGCTTTCTGCAATAAATAATTGCAATATTCCGGTTACCAGCTCAACTGTATCATCGAATATGGTATTATCGCTTGCCAGAGTGGGTGATGTTATTAACCTTACGTGGAATGCATACAGAGGCTGGCTGGGTTCACTTGAAAATTATAAGCTATTTGTTAAAACAGGTGACGGTTACGAGCAGCTTTCAATAACATCACCGGCCGACACTATGTATATGATCAGTTATTCAGAAATTATGTACAGGATAACCGGCAACGAGGTATGCTTCCGGATTATTGCTGTTGAAAACGGGAATCCGAGAGGAGTAAATAGTGAAAGCAGCTCTGCGGTAAAATGTTCTGCCACCACGGAAATTATTACCGTGCCTAATCTCTTTACCCCCGATGGGGACATGGTAAATGATAAGTTCAAACCTGTATTATCCTTTATTCCTGGAAATTATCATTTGGTTATCAGCGATAGAAAAGGCAAGACTGTATTTGAGAGTAAAAGTGATTCAGAAGAGTGGGACGGATCACTGAACGGAAGTCCATTACCTCAGGATGTATATCTATGGTTTCTTAAGGCCATAGGACCTTCCGGGAAATCGGTAACAAGAACAGGAACAGTAACAATTGTACGGGTCAGGTAAGAAATCACCTCCCGGTTCTGCCTGATATTGTACGAAATTTGTATATATAAAGCTATATTTGCATCCTGTTAAGGAAAATGCTTCTGATACTTTTATGGGTAACAAGGATATTTTTGATAATGAAGATGCGGAACGTATTCAATTTGAATATGATTCACTTGTAAAAAACCTCCTGAGGTGTAACAAACCCGGTGATCTCGAGCTTATTGATAAGGCCTTTAAAATAGCAAATGAAGCTCACTGGAACATGAGGCGGAAATCGGGTGAGCCATATGTTGTTCATCCTATTTCCGTTGCGAAAATTGTAAACCAGGAGATTGGACTTGGTGCCCGGTCAATAACCGTGGCTTTATTGCATGATGTTGTTGAAGATACGGAATATTCCCTTGATGATGTAAGAAGAGATTTTGATCCGAAAATAGCTTCCCTAATTGATGGACTCACAAAAATATCAGGCACCTATAATAAAGAGAATTCCTCATCGCTGCAGGCTGAGAATTTCAGGAAGATGCTGCTCACACTTTCCGATGACTTAAGGGTAATTCTAATTAAGATAGCCGACAGGCTTCATAATATGAGGACTCTTGATTCCATGCCTGAGCATAAAAAAATGAAAGTTGCAGGCGAAACAATCTTTCTTTACGCCCCATTGGCTAACAGACTTGGATTATATGCCATAAAGAGTGAACTGGAAGATCTGAGTTTCAAGTTCAGGCAACCGCAGATATACGATGAAATCGCAGGTAAGCTAAGGCATAGTGAAAAGAAATATATTTCGCTTATCAATAAATTCTCACTTCCGATAATTGATAAACTAACAGAGACGGGTCTTGTATTTGATATCAGCGGTCGTCCCAAATCAATTTTTTCCATCTGGAAGAAGATGCAGGCAAAAAATGTTCCTTTCGAGGAGGTTTATGATGTTCTTGCTGTAAGGATAGTTTTTGAGCCGATCCAGGGAATTCCCGAGAAGACACAGTGCTGGAATATTTATTCTATTATAACTGATTCATACCTGCCAAAACCCGACCGGTTGAGAGACTGGGTAAGCAGGCCAAAACCAAATGGTTACGAGGCATTGCATGTAACTGTGATGGGACCTGAAGGTAACTGGGTAGAAGTGCAGATCAGAAGCAAACGAATGGATGAGATAGCCGAGAGAGGTTACGCTGCTCACTGGAAATATAAAGGTGATGACTCCCAGGAGAGTGAACTGGACAAGTGGATTAAAAAGATCAGACTCATGCTTGAGAATCCCCTTGAAGACCCGATTGAGTTTCTCGACGAGTTTAAAATGAATCTGTTTTCGTCGGAGATAATGGTTTTTACTCCAAAGGGAACACTCGTTAGCCTGCCAAAGGGTGCGACTGTACTGGATTTCGCATATGAAATACACACAGAAATTGGAAATAAGGCCATCGGCGCAAAAATAAACTATAAATTAAATCCGATTAATGCTGTTCTCATGAGCGGAGACCAGGTAGAGGTTATAACCTCAGATATTGCCAAACCTGAAAAAGAATGGCTCTCATTCGTCCGCACTTCCAAGGCTAAGGAATCAATAATGAACGTTCTTAAAATCCAGACAAAGGATCGTCTGCAAAATGGGATGGAAATTCTCGAATCAAAGCTAAATGAACTGGGTGTAACACCAAATTCAGAGATCCTGAAAAAATTGATTCTGGCGTATGAGGTTCTTAATAAGGACGAGCTATACCTTGGAATTGACGCAGGCACTATTAATCTTGATAATTTAAAAAAGATAGTTAAGAAAAACCTTTCGAAAGATGTAATCAAATACTGGGACCTGAAATTAATAGGACTTAAAAAAGGAATAAAAGAGACAACAGGTCCGCCTGAAGAAGAGATAGACAGAAGCGCCCCGTTCCTTCTGAGAGAAAATGTAAATAATGCAGAACAGTCATACGAGATAGCTAAATGCTGTAATCCTATTCCGGGTGATGAAGTTACGGGATACAGATCTCCTGACGGTCCAATAATTATTCATAAACCCAAATGCCCCATTGCGATCAGGATAATGTCCAATGAAGGTAACAGAATAATTGCTGTCAAATGGGCAATTCACAAACTGGTTTCATTTCTGGCCAGGATAAGTATGACGGGTATAGACAGAATTGGTCTTGTAAATGATATAACAAATATTATTTCTTCAGAACTTAAGGTTAACATGACCAACATAAATATCTCTGTAAAGAACGGAATTTTTGAAGGGACAATTGATCTGTATGTTCATCATACAAAGGATCTTAACAATCTCATCCTTAAAATATCGAACATAAAAGGTATCGATAACGTAAAGAGGGTAGAGGATTTCTCAAATTAATTTTTACCAATCTCTTAATCATAGTAATAACAAAAAAATACCTATTTTTGTTATTCTATTTAATAAGTCCCGATATGATTAGTGATGACACCAGGTCGACAGTTAAGAAAATCTTCACTGAATATCTTGAAAAGAAGGGCCACAGAAAAACACCCGAAAGGTATGCGATTCTTGACGAAATATATTCCAGAGCAGGTCATTTCGACATTGAATCACTTTACATTTTTATGAAAAACAAAAATTACAGGGTAAGCAGAGCTACTCTATATAATACTATTGAACTGCTTCTCGATTGTAATCTTGTGATAAAGCATCAGTTTGGAAAAAATATCGCGCAATTTGAAAAAGCCTATCAGTGCAGCCAGCATGATCATCTTATTGATATTGAGACCGGGAAGGTGATTGAGTTCTGCGATCCACGGATAAATGAAATTATTAAGACAGCAAGTGAACTGCATAATTTTACTGCAGTATATCATTCACTGTATATTTATGGTAATATCAGAGTTAAAGAATGAATAAGGTTTCATAAAAAAGCTGTCCAAATGGTACAGCTCTATTTATGAACATGAAGTCTTAGAATCCGAAACCAAGGGCAAAACCAACCCTGACTCCGAAACCATCGAAAGCGCCGATATTAAAAGTTGATTCACTTCCGCTTTTAACATCAAGACTTGCGCTTGTATAATGACCTCCGAAAAACAGGTCCATTGTGAAACCGGAGTTAGTTATCCACTGTCTTCCAAAAGCCAGACCACCACCGAAATTGGTAAGAGATGCTTTATCTGGATCAACCTTAACTGTCAGATTCTGATATCTCAGATAAGGAGCAATATACATACCATCTATAGCATTGGCTTTAGGATAAAATCTGAGCTCTGGTGTAATGAATAATCCGCTGAACCTGTTATCGTCGTTGCCATAGTTCAGATAGCCAAGACCAAGCTGACCCGAAATTTTGTCTGAAAATCCGTGCTCATAAAAGATTGATCCGGTTCCAAGAACAAGGCTAAGAGTATTAACTTTCAACACATTTTTTTCGGTTGAAACAGGTTTTTCCTGTGCAAAAGAGCCAAAAGTCAGCAACATGGCTAATGATAAGAGTACAATTTTTTTCATAAGCATTTTTTAATATAAATATTAGTTTATGTGATTGGATAAAACTATGAATTATGAATCATTTTTCCAAATTATCGAAAACACTATGCCGCCGGCGGCAAAACGCATTTTTTAACAAACTTTACAGTATAAAGTAATATGTTGAATTAATTTGTAACTTGTAACTCGCTTATTTTAGTAACGGAAAAATCTCTAATATGAACATTGACATACTGTTAGGCCTGCAATGGGGTGATGAAGGAAAGGGTAAGATAGTTGATGCACTAAGTCCTGTGTATGATATTATAGCCAGGTTTCAGGGAGGGCCAAATGCAGGTCATTCACTCGAGTTTAATAATGTTAAACATGTACTACACCTTATTCCATCAGGAATTTTTCATCCCGATAAAATCAATATTATTGGAAATGGAGTAGTTATTGATCCGGCTGTCTTTAAAAAAGAGATAGAAACTCTTGGCCCGCCGGTTAGCGAACTTGCCAAAAGACTTATAATTTCCACAAGGGCTAACCTTATACTTCCCGGTCACAGAATGCTTGATAATGCATATGAGCAACATAAAGGAAACGCCAAAATTGGATCTACCCTTAAGGGAATCGGACCGGCTTATACTGATAAGACGGCTCGCAACGGCGTGCGCGTAGGAGATATTCACCGCACTGATTTTATGGACATCTATAAACTTCATCTTAACAGACACCTTTCAATGCTTCAAACCTTTGAGTTCAATTTTGACATAAAAGAATATGAAGCCGGCTGGTTTGAAGGAATTGAAATGTTGAAAAAATTCAGGATCATCAATACCGAATATCTTGTAAACGAACTTTCTTCAAACGGAAAGAAGATTCTTGCTGAAGGTGCCCAGGGCACAATGCTTGACATAGACTTCGGATCGTATCCTTTTGTTACATCATCAAACACAATTAGTGCGGGAGCATGTACCGGTCTGGGCATCTCTCCAAAAAAAATAGGCGAAATATTCGGCATATTCAAAGCATATTGCACGAGGGTGGGCAGCGGGCCTTTTCCTACAGAATTATTCGATGAGACCGGTGCAAGTTTAAGAGATATAGGCCGCGAATTCGGCTCAACAACTGGTCGGCCAAGACGCTGTGGCTGGCTTGATCTGCCGGCTTTGAAGTATTCAATAATGGTTAATGGGATTACAAAACTCTTCATGACCAAAGCTGATGTGCTCTCGGGCTTTGATACCATAAAAGTATGTACCTCCTATAATGTTGATGGCAAAGATTGTACAGAAATCCCATACAGCAGCGAATCGGAAATTAAACCAGTTTACACTGAGCTTAAAGGCTGGAAAGAAAATATCTCATCTTTGAAAGAGTACAACGATCTGCCCGGTGCTCTTAAGAAATATATCGAATTCGTGGAGAAACACACAGGAATACCGGTTACTATGGTTTCCGTAGGACCAGACCGTGAAGAAACGATATTCAGAAAATAGCTTTTATTCTCTGATATAGAGCCAGGCATCAATATTGACGGTGTCCTGAAACTGATTCAGCCGGCTAACAGCCTGACTGAATTTTTCATACGACTCAGCTGCAACCAATTCGAACTTAGTCCCTTCAAGTGGAATAATTTTGGTTTCGTAACCTTCTTTGCGATATTGATCAGCATATGCAACTGCATAATCATGCGTAATGAAACTCCCAACAATTATATTATACCGTGAAAGTGCCAGTTTCTCATCAGTAGCCTTGTTTATCGAATCGAGCCGCGCATTTTCCAACGCAAGTAATTGATTCTGAACATTTCGGAGTGAATCTGCTATCCGCAGGCTATCCTGACGTGCTTTTAATAGTACAAGCGTCTGGGCTTTTTTATTGAATAAGCCTCTTTCCTTGAAAAACTTACAGGATGGAAGAATGGTCAGAGAAATAAATAAAAAGATAAATGAGAATTGTTTCATAACGCTCGATTTTTATTAGGAGAAAACTGCATATCAGTAAATTACGAAGATCAGTTATCAAATATACAAAATATTGAAAACTTAAACAAGCTATATAATATTTGGTGACTTCAATAATATATCCCGGATTTCGTATATTAGGCATCTTAAAAAAAAACCTGATAGATGAAATCATTGATACAATTCTTTGAAGAAAGTGTTGAAACGTACAGCAGCAATGTTTATTTGTGGGAAAAGCCCAATGATAAATATGAAGGAACAACCTATGGTGAGACAAAAAAACAGGTTTACGAATTTGCTGCCGGCCTTATTAAACTAGGTATTAAAAAAGGGGACAGACTAAGCCTCATTTCTGAAGGGCGCAATAGTTGGGTTATCGGAGAACTGGGAATCCTTTTTGCCGGAGCAATAAACGTTCCTCTTTCATCAAAGCTTAATCCTGAAGAGATAAAATTCAGGGTGACCCATTCCGATTCCAGAATGATTTTAACCTCATCTATTCAGGCTCAGAAATTAAAAGATGTTTTAAAAGATTGTCATACAATTGAGAAGCTTATTCATTTCGATACTCAGGAAGAATATGCACCCAACGAGATTCATTTTAATGAAGTAAGAAAGATAGGAAGGGAGTGGCTGGATTCGCCTGAGAATATAGCCAGGTTTGATGCGTTGAGGATAAGCATCTCCCCTAATGATATTGCAAATATCTGCTACACTTCAGGAACAACTGCAGACCCCAAAGGTATTATGCTGACTCATGGCAACTATGTCACAAATGTATATCAGGCATATAGCTTAATGGATATACCCTCTTTCTATAAGACACTTCTCATATTACCATGGGATCACTCCTTCGGACATACATGCGGAATTTATGCATTTATGGGAAAAGGTGCCAGCATTGCATCTGTAAAAACCGGAAAGACGCCGATAGAGACTCTCAGGAATCTTCCGGGATGTCTTAAAGAGATAAAGCCTAACCTTTTAATGAGTGTGCCGGCAATTGCAAAAAACTTCAGAAAAAATATTGAAAAGGGAATAAAGGAGAAAGGAAAACTAGTTGAATTAATGTTTAACCATGCTCTGAAGATTTCGTATTCCTATAATAAAGAAGGATGGAACAAAGGAAGAGGTATTCAGAAACTTAAAGAACCTCTTCTAAAATTATATGACAGAATCTTATTCAGTAAGATAAGGGAAGGTTATGGCGGGGAACTTGATTATTTTATTGGCGGGGGAGCCCTTCTGGATATTGAACTCCAGAGATTTTTTTATGCTCTTGGAATTCCGATGTATCAGGGATATGGATTGACAGAAGCATCTCCTGTAATCTCTTCCAACTCCACAAGCAGGCATAAACTAGGATCCTCAGGTGTGCTTATAAATAATATGGATCTGAAAATCTGCGACGACGAGGGTAATGAATTACCTGCCGGACAAAAAGGCGAAATCGTTATCCGTGGAGGAAATGTAATGCATGGATACTGGAAAAATGATACGGCAACTAAGGAATCTATAAAAGATGGATGGCTCTACACAGGTGATATGGGTTATATGTCGAAAGACAGTTTTATTTATGTTCTTGGCCGGTTTAAAAGCCTTCTTATCGCTGATGACGGAGAAAAATTCAGCCCTGAAGGTATTGAAGAAGCAATCTCAGAACAATCAAAATATATCGACCAGTGTATGCTCTATAATAATCAGAAGCCATATACAGTGGCTCTGATTATTCCAAACCAGCATGCTTTAAAAGTGTATCTTGAAGAAAAGGACCTGACAGCTGACTCTGATGAAGGGAAACGTGCGGTAATATTACTTCTGGAAAGTGAAGTTAATGAATACAGGGCTAATGGTAAGCATGGAAATATGTTTCCCCAACGATGGCTTCCTGTTGCAATAGGTATTCTTGAGGAAAGTTTTACCGAAGACAATGGCCTAATGAACTCAACAATGAAAATTGTGCGGGGGAAAATAATGGATAAATACCAGGATCTGATTGACTATCTGTATACTATTGATGCCAAGGCAGTTACTAATGAAAGGAATATTGAACAAGTTGAAAAAATGAAGCTGGGGTAAATCATTACAGATTATATCATCAGCCTGCTTTTAAAGGGCAGAAAAGTCATAAAATCTGCATGATGGACTATGTAGGCTTCCGTTGTTCTTTTTACCAGGTCGCCTTCATGAGCATGGGCAGAAATAATATGACAGACTTCAGGTGGAACACCGCACTCTTCAGCCAGAGAAACACCTGAAAAGGGATGTCTCAGATATTGTCCGTACTTTCCCTGAACAGCTTTACCTTCTTTATCAAGCTCATATTCAAGAAGTTTGCCAACATCGGCTAAAATAGCACCGGATATTAATACGTCCATATTGACAGGTAAGTCTGACTGAAAGAATTTATTCATTTTCTCCCCGCTTTCTTTCGCGATATGGACCACACACCTTTTATGATCCATGAAGCTTACTTTCAGTTCAGGACCGCAGAGTAATGTAAACGGTATTCTGTTGAGGTCTTCTGACGACAGCACGCTTCTTTCGAGAGCAATTTCCCATGTTTTTGCCGTTTTTTCCCTAAGCTGGTAATCTTTTATCCATTCAAGCTCAGGCCAAAGCAATTTTACTTCGTCAGTCATTACACTTATATTAATGCATTTAAATTTTTGAAATTATCGCATCTGTCATCTGAATAGTCGAAGCAGCGCCATGGTTTATTACTTCAGGCCGTCCCGGCATTTTCATCATGTCGTAAGTCCTAACTTTCCCATCTTCAATAACTTCCGTCACAGCTTTCCGAATCCTTGAAGAAATATTCCTTTCTCCAAGATAATCAAGCATCATACAAGCTGATTCTACCATGGCAATCGGATTTATAATCGGAATAATGTATTCAGCATATTTTGGAGCAGAGCCGTGAGTCGGTTCGAAAACAGCGATCTCATCTTCAGAAAACTGAGCGCTGCATGCGAATCCCAGGCCTCCAATCAGTCCCGCAAAGGCATCCGAAGCAATATCACCAAACATGTTTCCGGCAACAATAACTCCATAGTCTTCAGGGTTTTTTGTCAGCCACATCATCTGGGCATCTATATTTGTATTCAGGAGTTTAATATCAGGAAACGATTTTTTCTGAATCTCTTTTGCAAGCTGCCACATCATTCCTGATGTTTCCCTGATAACATTCGGCTTTTCGCAAAGAGTAACAGATTTATATCCATATTTCTTTGCGTATTCAAAAGCGGCATTTAAAATCCTTACAGTTGCTCTTTTTGTAAATATCCTCGTTGAAATTGAAAGCTCTTCCACTGGAACATTACCAAAGTTTTCTGTAAATTTAGGATGCGTTCTGAGCGCCTGGTAAACCTGGGAAGGAGGGTTAGTCCACTCTACCCCCGAATAGAGGCATTCAGTATTCTGCCTGAAAATAACTACATTGATACGTGGCTCCTCAATTGTGTTACCCTTTCCTCTCCTAATAAAATTAAGAGGATTACCTTTATAGGATTTGCATGGACGGACACATATATCAAGATTGAAAAGTTGTCTAAGACCGACAATAGGGCTTGAATATTTAAAACCCTTCCCTTGCAATGCAGAGTCTAGCTCAGCTTTGGCCTCATCATTTGGTTTGGAAGTGATGGCTCCAAAAAGCGCAATTTTATGTTCTGAAATCAGGTCGATTGTTCTCTGAGGTAATGGATTTCCCTCTCTGCACCAAAACTCCCAGCCAATATCCCCATAAATATAATCTGCTTCATACCCAGCTGCATCCAAAACTCTGATGGCTTGTTCAAGTACAATCTTTCCAATGCCGTCACCCGGTAATGCTACTATTTTTCTCCTTGCCATCTTTTGAATATTTTTAGTGACTTTTCGTAAATTTAAAGAAAATATTTAAAATCTATATATGCGGAAAATCATATAATAAGGTTATATTATATAATACTTTTGTGACCAATTTATTGATGATCCTGAATGACAATTTTTGAAAATATAAGTCCCGCACCAATCTGGAAATACTTTGAAGAGATCTGCAAAATACCGCGAATTTCAAAGAATGAAGGGAAGATAAGGAAATACATGATTCTGTTTGCAAAAGAAAACGGAATCGAAGCGAGAGAAGACGAAACAGGCAACATACTGTTAATCAGACCTGCATCTCGGGGAATGGAAAATATAAAGACTATCGTACTGCAAAGCCACCTGGATATGGTCGGTGAAAAAAATGCAGATAATCCACACAACTGGACGACAGATCCAATAGTACCGGTTCTAAAAGATGGTTGGATAAGTGCCATCGGAACAACACTGGGAGCAGATGATGGTATTGGAATTGCAACACAGATGGCAATTCTCACAGACAAAAACCTTCAGGCAGGTAAAATTGAATGTCTCTTTACTGTTGATGAAGAATCAGGTATGACAGGAGCCATAAACCTGAAACCGGATTTTTTCGAGGGTAGAGTTCTTATCAATCTTGATTCGGAGGATGAAGGAATTCTCTTTATCGGATGTGCCGGAGGAATGGATACAGTAGGAACAATGAAGTATAATTCGGTACCACCAGGTGATAACACTTCTGCTCTTGAAATTGCCATTACAGGCCTTCACGGAGGTCATTCAGGCGATGAGATACACAAAGGCTATGGAAATTCGGTAAAGATAATGAACCGGTTATTACATGAACTTACAAACCAATATGGGATCTCTATCAGTTATATTGATGGGGGAAACCTACGCAATGCTATTCCCCGCGAAGCCTTTGCAACTATTGTGTTAAAAAGTTCTTTAACTGCCGAAGTTAAAAATTTTGTGAATAAATTCTATGCTCTTGTAACAGAAGAACTTGAGGCTACAGAAAAAGATCTGAAAATTACTTCAAAAGAAACAGCGCTTCCACAGTTTATAATGGATCAGGTAAGTCAGATTAAACTTATCGATGCAATCACGGCTTGTCCTCACGGTGTTATTGACTGGTCAAAAGAAATGGAAGATCTCGTTGAAACATCTACTAACCTGGCTTCTGTAAAATTCACAAATGAAAATACTGTGAAAATTGTAACAACCCAGCGAAGTTCGGTTGAAAAAGCCAAATTTGATATTGCTCTAAAAATAGAGTCAATATTCCGGTTCGCAGGTGCAGAAGTCGTTCATTCCGATGGATATCCGGGGTGGAAACCTGATTTGAATTCAGAAATTCTCAGATTAACACGTAAATCTTATACTGATCTATTTGGAACAGAACCCCAGGTGAAAGCAATACATGCCGGACTGGAGTGTGGACTTATATATGAGAAATACAAAGGAATCGACATGATTTCGATAGGACCGACTATCAGGGGAGCGCATACCCCGGAGGAGAAAATTGAAATCAGATCTACACAAATGTTCTGGGATCTGCTCATCGATGTTATAAAGAATATTCCTGCCGAAAATTCATGAGAGGCAGGAATAACTGATAAGAACGTTATTCATAAACAATAAATTCCTCTTTACCTGCACCACAGATGGGGCATATATAATCTGATGGCAGATCATTGAAATCGACCCCCGGCAGTATTCCACCTTCGGGATCTCCGTCGGCCGGATCATAAATGTAACCACACACCAGGCATTTGTATTTTTCCATAAAACTTATTTTTTTATTTTTCTTACTACATCAATTACAGTTCCATCTACCCACTTGATGGCTGCCACAATAACATCTTCAAAAATAGGCTTCTGAGGTTTTCCGCATATTCTTTCGGCTTCATCTTTAAGTTCCCTGATAGATTTTAAAGGAAGCCCGCTTCCCTTGACACTTTCTATCAGGTCTTTTCTTAACGGGTTAATTGCAATACCTCTTTCAGTTATAATAACATCTATGAGTTCGCCGGGTCCACAAATTGTTGTCACTTCATCAACAATTACCGGAATTCTGTCACGAAACAATGGTATCGGAAGAATTACATTCCTGGCATGAAGGCAGTTTTGCCAGCCTCCTATTCCGTGAAGAAGATATCCGTCAGAGTGGGTTACAACATTGCCATTGAAGTTGAGATCAACCTCAGTAGCCCCAAGTATCATAATGTCCATCATACTGGTGAGGTTGCCCTTTGAATGAAAATTATACGCATTGTAAACGGGATATTGAACATGATTGGGATTCAATTCAATAGATTTAACAGCTTCAAGATCAAATGCCTGGGCATCGAGAATAAATTTCATCTGACCCTCTTCAAGCATTTTCACCATATATTGTGTGCTCCCGCCGAAGCCATACTTCGAACTCCAGCCATTTCTTTTCAGAATTTCATGAAGAAACACAGCAATGGCAAGAGAAGTACCACCCGCTCCTGCCTGAACTGTAACACCATCTTTCAGTATTCCTGATTTCTCAAGAAAGGAAGCAGTTAATTCTGCTATTAATAGCCTGTCGGGACTTTTTGTAATCTGTGTAGTTCCTGATATAATCTTTTCAGGAATCCCAATCTTATCAACAACGACAACACAATCGACATAATTGCCTTCTATCTCCATGGGAAAACACGGCATATCTACCAGATTATCAGTAACTACGATCACTTTATCGGCATACATGTAATCTGTTTTTGCATAGCCTAATACTCCGCAGGCAGATTTTCCTCCCGTACCCCTGGCATTTCCAAAAGCATCCGATGAGGGTGCCGCAAGAACTGCAATGTCAATCTTTACTTCACCATCCTGGATTGCCTGGACCCGACCTCCGTGAGACCTGAGTACTGCTGTTCCTTTCATTCCTCCGTCAGAAACAAATCTACCCAACGGACCGTTCATACTTCCCTCGATCCTGTTAATTGTACCATCTTCAAGATACTTTATCAGAGGGTCATTGCACGGAAATGATGCAGAAGGGAACCATACCAGATTCTTCACTCCCAATTCTGATGCAATATCAAATATCTTGTTGCTGACAAGATCACCATCCCTCAGATGATGATGTGTCGAAATTGTCATACCATCGCGTAACCCGCATTTGATAAGTGCATCTTTCAAAGATGTTATAACCTTATTGCCATCTTCCGGAAAATCGATGCAAGATGATATCAATGGTGAGTACTTATGACCTGAGGGATGGTGTTTTCCGACTCCGGCAAATGGAATTGCCTGCTTTCCGTTAATCTCCAGTGGTATACTCCGGCCGGCCGCGTTTATTACTGTTTTAACAGTCATGGGGTTAACAATTATTTTGGATTTCCTCATCTGCCCAGTCTGGCTTAATCAATTGAAGTCTGACAGCCAGATCAATAGTTTTCTGAGCTTTTGCCACAACAGGCGGATCAATCATCTTTGCACCCAGAGCCACAACTGCCAATCCTTTTTTTTCTGCATCTTTAAATGCAATGACAATCTCTTTTGCCTTTTTTAATTCAATCTCATCAGGGGTAAATGCCTTTTTTATAACCGCGATCTGCCGTGGGTGAATACAACCCATCCCTTCAAAACCCAATGCTCTGGAATCCAATACATTTTTTTTCAAAGCTTCCATATCACCAACATCTGAAAAAACTGAATCAATTGGTTGTATTCCGGCAGCCTTGGCAGCAACTACAAGACGTGTTCTTGCGTAATATGACTCTCTTCCTTCAAGTGTTCTTGGCACACCAAGGTCGGCAGTATAATCCTCAAGCCCTATAGCAATTGCAACAACACTTGCCGAGGCTTTTGCTATGCTGAAAGCATTTTCTATTCCGAGGGCACTTTCTATTACCGGCATCAAAAAGACCGGATTTGTCAGATTATGTCTGCTTCTTATCTCTTCAATTTTTGCATTGATTACAACTATTTGTTCAGGAGTTTCGCATTTTGGAACAATAACCAGGTTAACATTATTTCTTATCATACAATCAAGATCATAAATCCCTTGCTTTCCCTGGTTAATCCTTACCATTCTTTCAGCTCCGCGGAAGTCGATCTGACGTAAAGCATTACGCACGAGTATTCTGGCTTCATCCTTTTTAGAAGGTGCAACCGAGTCTTCAAGATCCAGAATAATTCCATCCGCAGAATGCAATCCTGCATTAATCATTATGGAAGGATTATTTCCGGGCAGATAAAGTCTTGAAAATCTGAACCGCTCAGCCTTTGAAGGGTAAGCGTTTTCCGGTATAAGGTCCGGCAAATATTCAAGATCAGTTGTAATAAGCTTTTTTATGGCTGCTTCCAGCCTTGCAGAAATTACAAAAGGTAATGCTCCCGAATCATCAATATTTAAGAAGGCATTGGATATTCCAAAATAATTAAGTATATCAATGCATTGATTTTTAATTGATTCGCCGTATAAGGCTTTTACCTTGGACTTAATATCGATGCTGATCCCACCTTCATCTCTGAGTTTCAGAATTACTTCACAATCAGATCTGATTTTAGGGCCTGCGTTACCTGCTGTTGCTGTTTTCATAAACTCAGGTATTGTTATACAAACCTAATAAATATTATCCAAGAAACCCAAGAAGAATACCAGTTGCTGCTGCTGAACCGATTACGCCTGAAATGTTTGAAGTCATAGCATGCATTAGGAGGTGATTGGCCGGATCTGCTCCCAGTCTTTCAATCTGTAAAACCCTTTCTCCTGGTTTTCCATACGCAGGAAAAAATTGTTTCAATGATTTTTATCTTCACATATCTCTATGAGGACTCCAGAAGCAGATTTAGGATGCAGAAATGCTATATCAAGTCCTTCAGCCCCTTTCCTGGGAGTACTGTCGATTAATTTAACACCTTTGCTTTCAGCATATTCCAATTGTTCAGTAAGATTTTTCACTGCAAATGCGATATGATGAATGCCTTCTCCCCTCTTTTCAATAAACTTGCCAATAGGGCCGTCAGGTGAAGTTGATTCCAGCAACTCGATCTTAGTCTGCCCAACCATAAAAAATGCTGTCCGCACTTTTTGTTCAGGCACTTCCTCGACACTGTAACACTTCAGCCCAAATATATTTTCATAAAATGCTTTTGCCGTTTCGAGATCGCTCACTGCTATTCCAATATGCTAAATATATGTTGGATTCATTCCCATAGATTTGTCAGCTAAATATTAATTAATACAAAATTAGCTGATTAGGGGAACCCAAAGCAGATAATTATCATGTTTTGATGATAGCCTGAAATAAACTGTATGAAATTTATAATCAGAAGGGAAATTCAACTGGTGTTTTCATATCCGATTGCACATTCACAGGTTTTTTGGCAGCCATGTGTACAGCATTACCGTCAACAAATATAGCTTTATATGGTGTAGTTGGGCATGCAAATTCGCAATGACCGCAACCTATACAAATGTCATCTGTAACTTCCGGAATTACCAGATTCCCTTCATAAGGAATCATATGGACAGCTTTTGTCGGGCAACTTTCTGAACAGGCGCCGCAAGCTGTTTTTTCAGTTTTAACAATGCAATTGTCTTTTATAAAAATTGCTTTTCCCAGTTGTGTAAGTTTTTTTGCTTCAAGCATCAGTGGTTTTAATGCCTGAGTAGGGCAGATTTCAGTACAAACAGTACAATTATATGTGCAGAAACTTTTGTGGTAATCCATAACCGGCTGCATGATTCCTGTGAGACCGTACTCTCTTATTGAGGGTTGAAGTACAAGATTAGGACATGCAGTGATGCATAATGAACAGGCAATACAGTGCTTGTTAAAATCCTCCAGGCTTCCTCCTCCTGGAGGACATACCGGATACTTCCTGTTTTCCTTTACGGTCGAGTCTTTTGTCGGTTTAGGCATACTTTTTTCCTGGGCTTTTAAATATCCTGACAATCCCAGCATAAACAGAACAGATCCTGCAATTATTCTCCGCTTGTTCACATCGGGAGCTTCTTCTGATTTTTGTGTTTTCTCAATTTCAGTTTTTTTCTTTCTTTTAAAATTTACAATGCCATAAGAGATAGCTTTATCAGGACAGGAATTTATACAATTGAAACATCCGACGCATCTGCTGACATCAATATCATGTTTAAGGAAGTCAATGCAGGATGATTTACATCCTACAGAACATCTTCCGCATCTTGAGCACGAACTCTCATTAAATTTTATTCTCAGGAAAGATACTTTTGAGATCAGTCCCAATAAGGTTCCAACCGGGCATAT
>JBBRVC010000001.1:0-72490 GCA_038247205.1 Bacteroidales bacterium | reverse complement strand
TAAAAAGAATCAGATCTTCTTTTTTATCTTAAGTTTCTGACCGACCTGAATTTTCTGAGGATTTGAAATATTATTTAATCCAAGTACCTCGCTGGTGGAAACATCATCATATAATTTAACAATATTCCAGATAGTATCACCATCACGAACGGTATGAGTTATATAGTCACCATCGGTTTGTGTGTTTGTGCTGGTTATTGCAGTTGTCAGGACATTGGCAGGCACAGTTTTACCTACCATGGCTTGCTTTTCACTTAATGACATTGAATTTACCCTTGAATAGAATTCCGATTTTGAAGGATCAACATATATCACAAGCTTCTGTCCGACTCTTATTATGTTCTTTGAAATATTGTTCCAGTATCTTAACTCAGACAGTCCAACCCTGTACCAGGCGGAGATGAATCCAAGATTGTCGCCATCTTTAACAACATAAGTTAACTTAGCTTTTCCCTTTATATCTGCCGGCGCATAAGATGAAGTTGACCGGGAGGGATCGGCAATAAGCGTTGCTTTACTAAGATATACGTCCGGTTTATAAAGTCTGATCGTATCATTCAGATCTATAAAATCACCCAGATGGCTCATTGGAAGCATAAGTGAATGAGGCTTTGAAGAGCCGGGAATCAGACCTGTCTTATACTGGGGATTTAATGCTTTGAGTTCTTCTAGAGGCAATCCCATTATTGCAGAGATCTGTGAAAGATGGATGTCTTTGCTTATCATTATTGTATCGGTTGATACCGGAATATTAAGGGGCAAAGGTTTGATTGAATGCTCAGGATAGTATGTAACTGCATATGCAGCAGCGATATACATCGGGATATAACCTCTTGTCTCCCGTGGTAACCTGTAGTATATATCCCAATAATCCTTTTTATTGTCTGATCTTCTTATAGCCTTGTTCACATTTCCGGGTCCGCAGTTGTATGCAGCGATAACAAGCATCCAGTCGTTATAAATCTTATAAAGGTCCTTCATGTATCTGGCAGCAGCATGTGTAGCTTTTATTGGGTCGCGCCTGTCATCAACAATTGAATTGATTGTCAGGCCATACATCCTGCCTGTGCTGTACATGAACTGCCATAATCCGGTGGCGCCCATTTTGGAAACCGCATTAGGATTAAGAGCTGATTCAATTACTGCCATATATTTCAGCTCATCGGGGAGACCGTAAGAGTCGAAAATGTCTTCGATCATTGGAAAATAGTAATTCTTTAATCCAAGAACAGCACTGAATTTTTCCCTTTGTCTTACTGTATATACATGAATATGGTTCCTTATTATGTTATTATAAGGAAGCTTTATCAATGAATTAATTTTTCCTAAACGGTTAATGTAAACAGTATCAGGATATTCCAGCGTGCTTGAATCATCAGTCATCATTTCGGGATTATCCTTGATTGCCAGTTTAACATACCAGCTACTTACGAGGCTGTCAAGATCTCTGGCGATTTTTTCATCTGAGTCATCGGTTTTTAAAATGATAGTATCTGAAACAGAGAAGGCTTTTAAGCTAAAGAATACAAAAAGAAGTGATACTAATAATGCTTTAATTTTCATAATTCTTTACTGATTAAAAAGTTACTCTAAGACTCAAATTCAGACCCGGTCCCATATTTCCCGGCACCGGGAGATAAACCGGTTCAATACTCATACCGAGATTATCGCTGATATCGTAATCAAACAGGCTTGCGTCAACATTTGCATCAAGAGCCGAAATCAGATACCATGCAGCGAGGCCAATATACGAAAGATCCCGATATCTTTTGAAAGAATCCACATTTTTTAACAATCCGTCTTTTACCCAGGCCTCATTTGATGGTTTGGATGTTTCTGGATAATTAACCGGATCATACTCAGACTGATCAATTGCCCTCACATACTGAACATAACTATCTGTTTCGGGTATTTTATCAATAAAATCCTGGTAAGCTTTCATATATCCGGTATAACGCGAGGAATTGTACTCTATTGCATAGATCATACCACCGAATCCTGCATAAACCAGGGGAATCTTCCAATATTTCCTGTTATAAATCTGGCCCAGCCCCGGAAATGCAAAAGCAAGCATAGTTGCTTTCAGCGGCTCAGCCATGAATGTTCTTTTCCTGGGGCTTGAAATGTTTACAGAATCCTGTTGTGCAAATATGTTTTGCTGTAAGCATAACATTTGCAGAATAAGAATTATTATTATTTTCTTAAAGATTTTCAAAATAAACAAAAGCGGTAATTATCGCCAGATGAATTAAATTAGTGCGACAAAGGTAGTTATTTTCAGGAGTTAAGTCTGTCGAAAACCCCTAAAATTCGTTCCATTTCCTCAGGAGTATCAAATTGGATAACTATTTTGCCTTTGCCCAGTTCGTTTATTCTGAAATTTACTTTGGCTGCAAAAATTTTATTGAGATGATCTGACAGTTTTGTAAAGTCCCCGTTTAGCTTCTTTCTTTTTTCAACCTTCAGCGGATCCTTAATTGTCACTGACTGAAGCTGGCGGACTAATTCTTCTGACTGCCTTACCGATAATTCCCCATCAATAATCTGATAGTAGATACTTATCTGTTTTTTTGGATCCTCGATACTGATAAGAGTACGTGCATGTCCCATCATCAGATGCTTATTCTTAATTCCAAGCTGAATCTCGGCCGGTAGTTTAAGGAGCCTCAGGTAATTTGCAACTGTTGACCGCTGTTTTCCCACCCTGTCGCTCAATTGTTCCTGTGTCAGTTTGCATTCTTCAATCAGGCGCTGGAAGCTTATTGCAACTTCAACTGCATCAAGATCTTCGCGCTGGATATTTTCTACCAGTGCGAGCTCAAGCATAGCCTGATCATCAGCTGTTCTGACATATGCCGGAACATGAGTCAGACCGGCAAGGCGGGCTGCCCTCAAACGTCTCTCTCCTGCTATTAACTGATAGTTACCGCTGGTAGTCTCCCTGACTGTAAGCGGCTGAACTATGCCAAGCTTTTTTATTGAATGTGAAAGTTCTTCAAGCGACTTATCATCAAATGATGTTCTTGGCTGAAAAGGATTAGCTTCAATAGAATCAACCGAAATGTCGAGGTTTGCCTCTACCTTCTTCTCAAGAACTTCTTTTTCTACGCCATCTATCAAAGCCCCAAGACCTCTTCCCAAAGCATATTTCTTTGTCATACTGAGTAATTTTTTTTGTAATCAATTACTTTTTAATTCTTTCAGCCTGCTTTTCGATCACTTCTTTTGCCAGATTAAGATAATTAACGGTGCCTCTTGAATCAGCATCATATAGTATGGCAGGCTGACCGAAACTCGGAGCTTCAGAAAGTTTAACATTTCTCTGGATTATAGTTTTAAAAACCATTTGCTGGAAATGCTTGTTTACCTCATCCGCAACCTGATTTGACAACCTGAGTCTTGCATCATACATGGTTAACAGGAATCCTTCAATTGAAAGCTCCTTATTTAAATTGTTCTGAATGATCTTTATTGTGTTAAGTAGTTTACCCAGGCCTTCCAGCGCAAAATACTCACACTGTACCGGAATAATGACCGAATGCGAAGCAGTGAGAGCATTTACAGTAAGCAATCCCAGTGATGGGGAACAGTCGATCAGAATATAATCATAATCATTCTCTATTTTTCTGATTACTCCCTGAAGGGTTTTTTCCCTGTCGGGTCTGTCGAGCATCTCAATCTCGGCTCCGACCAAATCAATATTTGAAGGAATAATCGAAAGATTTTCAACCTCACAGGAAAGAGTTGCCTCACTGGCGTCCTTGCCATCAATTAAACAATCATAGATTGTACTTCTTATCTTTCTTGTATCGATACCTATTCCTGATGTTGCATTTGCCTGCGGATCAGCGTCGACTATCAGCACTTTCTTCTCCAGTGCGGCCAGGCTGGCTGCGAGGTTTATTGCTGTAGTGGTTTTTCCTACTCCGCCTTTCTGATTCGCAATTGCTATAATCCTTCCCATCTGGTTTCCTAAAATTAATTGTGGATAATTGTAAGGTTCAAATTTAGTATTTATGCTACAGTGCCGCCGGGACATAAACATGTAATTGTAAACATTTTTTTCGGGGTTTTCAACACTTTATTAACATAGTATTTATTGAGTAACAGGCCATTTTTTTTTGTTCATTGATTTATTTCCATATTTGCACCTGACAAACCTGATCGTAAAATGCTGAATAGTAATGGAAATAATGTCTGGCTTGTGATAGTAAATCCCAATGCCGGAAAAGGAAAAGGAAAAAAAGACTGGAAAAGGATTGCCGGACTTTTTGAAAAAAACAATATTTCAATCGTTCCTAAATTTACGGATAGGAAGGGGCATGCTACTGAATTAGCCCGTGAAGGCATTGCTACAGGGTTCAGGAAAATCATATCGGTCGGGGGTGATGGCACTATGAATGAGGTTGTTAATGGAATATTTACACAAGAGATATGCCAGCCGGGAGAAATCACCATTGGAATGATCCCTGTTGGCACAGGAAATGACTGGGGAAGAATGTTCAGCATACCACTTGTTTATGAGGGAAGCGTAAAAGTCATAAAAGAATGTAAGATGATGCTCCATGATGTAGGACTGGTCACTTATTACAACGGAGCGACAAGCGAGAAAAGATATTTTATAAATATAGCAGGACTCGGATTTGAGGCAGCTGTGGTTAAACGGACTAATATTCAAAAAGATAAGGGAAGGGCCAGTAAAGCAATTTACTTTATAAATCTGCTTATGAGCCTTATTACATACCGTAACACAAGAGCGGATATTATTATAGACGGAATTAAATCAACCAGTGATGTATTTTCTATCAATGTAGGCAACGGAAGATATTGTGGCGGAGGAATGAGGCAAACGCCGGAGGCATTGCCTGATGATGGACTTCTGGACATCACGGTTATTAAAAGCATGGGCAGAATAGAAATAATCAGAAATCTTCAGATCCTCTATGACGGAACAATATTAAGTCATCCCAAGGTGGATGGATACAGGAGCAATAATCTTAAGGTCACCTCAGAATCATTACTTTATGCAGAAGCTGATGGAGAAACGCTCGGTCATACACCTGTGGAATTTTCGGTAATCCCTTCGGGGGTGATGATTGTGTATGGATCACGGCTTATTCAGTAATTTTTATTTCGTATAATTTAGGCCACTTCTTTCCCGTCACAAAGATTCTGTTACCCTGAGCGTCATAAGCAATTCCGTTTAACACATCAGTTTCAGGCTTTTTCTCTTTATCGGGCAAGATCCCTTTCAGGTCAATGTAACTATTTACTTTCCCGCTTACCGGATCAATCCTGGCAATCAGATCAGTCTGCCAGATATTAGCCCAAATCTCACCATTGATATATTCGAGCTCGTTAAGCTGATCAACCTTTTTTTCATTATCATAGACCTCGAGCCTGGATATCACAGTAAACATTTCCGGATCAAAGAAATATAAAACACTTGATCCATCGCTCATTACAATATGATCATTAACTGTTGTCAATCCCCAGCCCTGCGTTGCATAATACAATTTTTTAATAAGGTTAAAAGTCGATTTTTCATATACAAAACCAACCTTATTTTCCCATGTAACCTGGTAAATGCGATCACCATAGAGTGTAATACCCTCACCAAACAAAGAAGACTCCAGATTCAGCTGGCGGCGTATGTTGCCCGTTTCCAATTCAACTTCACGAATACTTGATCCTGCCTCCTGACCTGTTCCCTCGAACAAAACGCCATTATCATAAAAGAGACCCTGGGTAAATGCATCTCTGTCATGAGGATAAGTATGAACAATTTTGTACCCGTATTTCTTAGGTGCAATATCAGATAATATGATCATAAACCTTGTAATAGAGTTTCTTAATTTTCCCTCTTTAAAAGCTGTTACTTTTAAAGATTTTCGCCCGGTTTGGCCTGTTAATGAAGGGTATATAGCAAATTCCCACGGGGCAGCTTTAAGAGTTGTAACTAATTTACCATCAAAATATATTGCGGCTGAATCCGGCATTCTGCCATTAGGCGCTTCACCTATTACTACCTTTATCGGATTATTCAGTTTGAATTCGGCGTTTTCTTCCGGTTCAATAAGTGTCATAAGCCTCACCGGTGCTTCTTCTTCAATCATTTTTTTCAACTCTTCAGATCCATTGGAATGTTTTCCGGTACGTCCGGAGCATGAAAGTATCCAGGTAAGGATAAGCATGAATGAAACCGATCCTAAGTATTTCAGGTATTTAATTAGCATTTTCCTCATCTTTATTACCAAACAACCGTTTAAAAATATTTTTCCCTGATGAAATTCTTTTCTCTGCTTCCTCCTGCTGTAACTCGTATGGAAACAGGTTCTGCCAGATCTCACTCCAGCCGGGAAAACCACCAAAGTTTTTATCATCTATGAATATATCAGCATCAATTTTCCGGCTGATAGTTTCGTCAAAGAATTCCTCCGGATAATTTTTGTTCACAGCATAGAATTCAATTCCATTCTGACGACAAAATTCAACAGCTTCATCAAGTTCTTTACCTGCCCTGAAAGTCCAGAGGATCAGTCTGGCACCCTTTTTTTCAAGCTCTTTCAGGGTCTGAAAAGCAAACAACTTCTCTTTTCCGATTTCGGGATAGAGATGATCAACTATTGTACCGTCAAAATCTACAGCAATTTTTATATTGGAAAAAACAATCATTTCTGGAATATATCAATACAAATCTAGTAATAAACGATTAAAGAAAAGAGAATAGGGATGAACAAAACAACAATACCGGTGGAAAATTAAATGGTTATGTAATATAAAATTATCTTAAATTTGCTCTCCTTCGGGTAAAATTAAATAATTCATGAATAAACATATTCCAAATTTCATCACCTCGCTTAATCTTGCTTCAGGGTTTATTGCAATTCTATTTATTGCCAGGGGTGATATTCCTACAGGCTCCTGGTTAATAATGGCTGCAATGATCTTTGATTTTCTTGATGGGTTATCTGCAAGATTGCTTAAATCATATTCGGAGTTAGGAAAAGAACTTGACTCCCTGGCAGATGTAATAAGTTTTGGTGTTGCTCCGGGATTTATTATAAGCCAGTTAATATCTGCCTCATTACCTATTACTTCCGGAGATATTGGTTTGTTTATAATTGCGATGATAATACCTTCAGTTATGCCGGTATGTGCTGCTCTCAGACTGGCCAAATTTAATATAGACACATCACAAACAACATCTTTTAAGGGTTTACCAACTCCAGCCAACGGACTCGCGGTCATTTCTGTGGTTCTCGCACATAATTATTCTGATTCGCAGTTATTCCCGATATTTTATGATTCGGCAACAGCTATAATAATTCTAACTTTTGCTCTCTCCTTTCTTATGGTGAGTAGACTGCCATTGATGTCACTAAAGATAAAAAAATTTAAGGTCAGAGGTAATGAAGGCAGATACTTGCTTATTGTGCTTGCAGGGATTTCTCTTATTATTTTCGGTTTTGAAGCTATTCTGCTAATAGTACCTATATATATTATTGCTTCACTGGCATCACTTCTTTTCCCGAAGGATTCAAAATAATAATCCCTGCAAGTAGGGCTAATCTTATACACACATTGGAATGCGTTGTTGCAATGGGCAAATCAAGTTTTCCGCGGAGCGGTTCCACTAAGCTCCGCGGTTGAAAGAAGTGGGCTAATGCATTTTAAATGAGGATGTTGTAATGAATACTATTCTTCAGGAAATTTGCTTTCATACTTCGACAACGCCCACTTTACTATATACCAGGATATTACAATAAATGCCGGCCATATCAGGTACTGTAACAGTTGAAATGTATACATATTGAAATTAGGTTAAATTATCATTTTTCTTACTTCAAAAAAATACCTCAGTCAGGTTATAACCCGAGTCTCATGGTCTCACTTAATAAACATGCCCTCCAGCTGTCATCTCACCTTCTGTTATCTTTTTGGTATCCAGTGCTTTCCAGGCATACCATATATAAATGAATACCACAGGCAAGAAAAACGAAACGTACATCATCGTTACCAGGGTGAAATGGCTGGATGAAGCATTATAAATGGTTAAGGAACTATTTATGTCATATGACGAAGGGTAAAATGAGGTCCCGTTAAAGCCGGCTGCCAGGAAAAGGGCAAAGACAGCAAGAAATGTTCCCGGACCGGTAAACCAGATACCTTTTTTGCTTTTTTTGATGAAAGCTATTCCCACTCCGGCCAGAACTGTGATAACTCCAATTAGAAACATTATCAAAACCATAGGCATCTGTAGGAAATTATGCAGATATTTAAATTTTTCGGATGAAATTTCACCTGTTGCCGGGTTAACTGCCATCCCTTTGGACAAAAGAAGGGAAATAATAAAGCCGAGGAACAGAACAAGAAACAGGATAAAATTGAACATCAGTTTTTTTGAAGCTCTTCCAGTGATCTCTTCATTGTCAATAACATTAATCATGTAAAGTAGTCCATTGGTTTTTGCAAGAAATAGCACAGCAAATCCCAGAGCCAGGTTTCTCAGGTTAAACAAAGCTTCCAGGCCTCTCCATGGGTTAGTCCATTGTACCTGATTCATATCATTTAATTCGAATTGGGAGCCGGTGAAGAATGTCGCAACAGCTACACCAATAAGCACAGGTCCGAAGGATCCATTTATATACAGGAAAGTATCAAATGTATTCTGACCAAAAATATTTGAAGGCTTTGACCGGAATTCATAAGCCACCGCCTGTATTATGAAACTGAAAAGTATGATGGTCCATAACCAGTAAGCTCCTCCGAAGCTTGTAGCGTAGAAAAGAGGAAATGAGGCAAAAAATGCACCCCCAAAGGTAACCAGAGTAGTAAACGTAAGTTCCCATTTTCGTCCCATAGCATTCACTATCATCGACTTATGAGTATTATTCCCGGGAAGTGAAAAAATCATTGTTTGTCCTCCCTGAACGAACATCAGGAACACAAGCAATGCTGCAAGAACAGAAATGATAATCCACCAGTATTGCTGCAGGAAGATATGTGTTATCATTGTATTCATATATTTTTGTCCTCCTTATCTTTTGGTCCCATTTTTATTTGTCTGAGCATTATTGAAATTTCAGCTATCAGCAGTACTGTGAACAGAACTGCAAATAATATGAATGTTGTTATTACTGACCCTGAGGTTATTTGGGAAACACCCGCTGAGACAGGCATAAGATCCTGAATTATCCAGGGTTGACGGCCCATTTCAGTAACTACCCAACCAGCTTCTCCGGCAACAAAAGGTAATGGTATAGAAAATACGGCGAGCCAGAGGTACCATTTGTTCTTTACCAGTGTTCCTCTGAAAAGGAAGATTATTGCGAGGGTGAAGATCAGTATAAAAAGAAACCCCAGATAAACCATAAGGTGAAAGGAATAGAACGAAGCTGGCACATCCGGTATCACATCTTCGGGAGCTTTAAAATATGAGTAACCGAAATATCTGAAGTAATTTTCAAAGAATTCCTTATCGCTGAACTTTGCTTTGAGCTCTTCAATTTTTTCATTATCCTTACTCAGGCGGGCTTTTTTATATTCAAGCAGCACATCCCTAGCAATGATACCTTTAGCCTTTTTTTCGTTAACCGATAACAAATTTTTATCCGGATTCCCGTTAACAAGATCCTTTAAACCAGGAACATATCCTTCCCTGTCACCTGTAGTCATTATTGACAGAAGTCCGGGTATCTCAAACCTGACTTTCACATCCTCAATTCTTTGGCTGCCCATTTTCTCACCTGAATCTTTAAGTATCCCGAAAGCAACCAGGCCTGCATTTTCCTTCCCATCGTAAAGAGCTTCAAATGCAGCAAACTTCATGGGTTGGACTTTTGAGATAGTTCTGGCGGATGTATCTCCTGTATAGGCTACAAGAAGAGATGACAATAAACCAAAAACAGATGCTATGAGAATACTTCTTTTTGCAAGTAATTCTTCCCTGTTTTTTATCAGGTACCATGAGCTGATCCCAAGAACAAACATTGAAGCAACCAAAAATCCTGATGATATTGCATGCAGAAATTTATCAACGGCTACCTGATTGAATAATACAGCCCAAAAGGATACCATTTCATTCCTGGCTGTTTCTGGATTAAATGTCATACCGACAGGATTCTGCATCCAGGCATTGGCCACAAGGATCCATAGTGCTGAAATACTGGCACCTATAGCAACAAGCCAGGTTGACACCAGATGAAACCTCCTGCTTACTTTCTCCCAGCCAAAAAACATCACCGCTACAAATGTGGCTTCAAGAAAGAATGCCAGGATCCCTTCAATTGCAAGAGGGGCTCCGAAAATATCGCCAACGAACCATGAGTAATTTGACCAGTTTGTTCCGAATTCAAACTCAAGAATTATGCCCGTTGCGACAGCTATTGCGAAATTGATTCCGAAGAGAACCATCCAGAATTTAGTTATTCTCTTCCAATCCTCCTTACCCGTCTGGTAATAGATTGTCTCCATTATAGCTACAATAAATGCCAGACCAATTATCAACGGCACAAAAAGCCAGTGATAAATCGCAGTAAGTGCAAACTGGGCCCTCGACCAGTCGACAAGTGAAATATCTACATTTTCAATCATGGTTATCGGGAAGATTAATTAATTGATCAATTACGTATTCGCTCCTCTCCTTGTCGGTATCAAAATTTTTCTTAAGAACGTCAGGAAAGAAAAAAACCTTTAATATGGCGAACATTATAAAAAGCTTTAAAATGATTATAATCCACATCTTCTTTCCCCACCACGACAAAGTGGTGAACCCTTCGTAATAGAATTGGAAGACTTTCTTTGGAAGATCGAAGGATAACTTCATTTTTTCAGTCAGTTTTTTCTGATAATGAATTGGTAACAGCTTTAATCAGGATTAACAGTATCTTTTATTATGATCTCACGTTTTAATTTCTTTTCCCCTATTTTTTCAGGAGAGAGACTCGATGTTATTCTCTGAACAGCTTTAAAGTTATAAAAGAACTCACGGGCAAAAACCCTTAAAACGGTATATGCCGGAATACCGAAAATCATACCGGGAATGCCCGCTGCAAAACCTGCTGCCAGAACAACCACAAATATTTCAAGAGGATGAGCTCTTACACTGTTGGAGAAAATAACGGGCTGGAAAACAACATTATCGATTAGGTGAACAATAGCTTCAACAAGGATCATATAGTAAACCAGAGGCAAAACAACAGTAGTGAAATCCATGTTTATATGCGAGGCAACTCCCATAATTATTGCAATGAAGAGACCTATCCACGGACCAACATATGGAATTACGTTCAGAATTCCCAGAATAAGCCCCATAACCAGTGCTTGCTGGAAATCAATTCCAACGATAGTCATTCCAATATCGATAAGTATCATTATACAAGTACTCTGTATCACAATCCCAATAAAATACCTTGTAAGAAGTTTCTTGATAGAAAATAATGCCCGTGATACGTTGTCAGTGTACTTATCGGGAACCCACATCAGGATGGATTCAAAAAAGAGCTGCTGATCTTTCAGGAAGAAAAATGATATGAAGGTTATCGAGAATACTGCCACGATGAGGTTACCAAGAATACCGACTATTGAACCCAGGAAGTTCTGGATCATATTAATATTCAGCACACTTGCGATCTTTCTTGTAATATAATCCTTAAGAGAGAGTTCACTTGTTATGCTGCTGTCGAATGCACTGAAAATACTCTCAATTTTTTGGATGGGAACATCAACCAGCTGTACAAGCTTTTCACTTTCGATTGATGAAAAATAATTAATCTGCTTGGTTACCAGAGGTATGAATATCACGAAAAAACTTATAATAACTCCCCATATTATCGCCAGAGTGATCAATGCACTGAGGGAACGGGGAAATTTCCAACTCTTAATGCGGATTCTGCAAAGCAGGTCCACAAGAGGACGTCCCATAATGGATAGAACTCCGGCAACCAGAATATAAACGACAATGTTCCTGAAAAACCATACGCATGCAAGTAAGATTAAAATACCGAAAAATATCAGGATGTTCCTTAATGTGACGTTCATTTTCACTTGCCTCTTTATGCAAAACTACGAAAAGAAAATGATTTTATTACTGCCATTTTGTCCGCATGAATCACAAAACACTATGCCATTTTGTCTGTTTTTTAAAATGGAACATAAATTGAAAGTATGTCCATGAAAACTATTAATATATGTTTAATTAAATAATGGAGGACAAAACCTATATCGCCTTCTCATCGCTCAATGCTCTTCGCTCAACTTTTAACCGCTCAATTTTTAATGGCATTGTTTAAGGAACCGTCTGGCATAGAGCCTGCCGAAATCCTTAAGAGGTTCTTCTTTCAACCCGTCAGGAGAGAATTTAAATGTGGCTGTTTCCTCTAAAATATTAAGCTTAAGATTCTTCATATTATCAAGAATGATCTGCTGCGCTTCACCGCTCCATCCATAAGATCCGAATGCTGCCCCAAGCTTACCTTTATCCCTTAGTGGATTTATCAGGGCGAATAATTTGTAGATTGGCAAAAGAGTATTCTGATTGATTGTCGGGGAACCAACCAAAATACCATTAGAGACTGTTAGCTTGTCGTCAAGCTCAGACAGGTTAATATTTTCAATATCCACAACATCAACTATGAAATCCTGATTTTCAAGTATCCCTGCAGCAATCATCTCAGCACCTTGCTTTGTATATCCATATGCTGAGACGTAGGCAATGAGAATGTTTTTCTTTGTCTTATCTCTGATCAGATTGAGGTAATCCATTGAATAGTTGTAAGTCAGGTCAATAATCTTAGCCGAGTTTTCACTATGTATGGGCCCGTGCCCGGTGCATATGAAATCAATATCAAGCGGCCTTATTTTATCAATTGCCTTAACCATGAATTTGCTGAATGGTTTCAGGATAACATCGAAATAATACTTAAATGCTCCCAGGTACTCATCGGTCAAGCTGCTGAAAATTTCAGAATCACAGTAATGTGCCCCGAAAGGATCGCATGAGAATAACACCTTATCCTCAATCAGATATGTAAACATTGAATCGGGCCAATGCAGGTTAGGTGCAGAGAAGAATCTTAACGTCTTATTTCCGAGATCAAGTGTATCGCCGTCTTTTACGACCAATGATCTGAAAGGAATATTAACAATATCTTCCAGATAACGAATGGCATTACCACTTCCGACAACAGTTGCTGATGGAGCCAGACGTAGTAAGTTCCTAAGACTGCCGGAATGATCAGGTTCGGTATGATTCAGAATAATATATTGTAAATCTGCGGGATCCGTAAGTGATGTCAGTTTTTGCAGATAAGTATCCCAGAATTTTTCCTTTGCAACCTCTACAATTGCTTTTTTTTCTGCATTTATAAAGAAGGAATTATAGGTGGTTCCAAAATCTGTTTGCATTACTATATCAAATGTCCGGATGTCATAATCCAGCACACCGATCCATCTGACATCACCTGTAATCTCTATTGATCTGTCATCTTTCTTGCTCATTCAATAATTTTTTTAGATTCTTGCCAGGATACTTTTATTAGCCCTGACCTGTTGAAGAATTGGTACTTCGACCTCTGTCCCCAATGGTAAAAATATATCAACCCGCGAGCCGAACTTAATAAACCCAAGCTCTCCACCCTGCAGTATGTTCTGATTAATTTTGGCATAAGTTACAATCCGACGTGCAACTGCACCTGCAATCTGACGCACCAGTATCTCAGTTCCATCTTCTGTTTCAATTACTATTGTGCTTCTTTCATTCAGCTCAGAGGATTTCGGATGCCATGCAACCATGTAATTACCCTGATGATACTCAACATATTTAATACGACCTGAAACAGGGTATTTATTGCTATGCATATTAAACGGTGACATAAAAATTGAAATTTGCAACCTCTTGTCCTTAAAATATTCTTTTTCAATTGTTTCTTCGATAACTACCACCTTCCCATCGGCCGGAGCATAGATAAGACCGTGAGTAGGTTCAAGTTTTCGTGACGGATATCTGAAGAAAAAGAGAATGAAGATATAAAACATCATGGAACAGACCAGAAATGACCATTTCACGAATGTATGGTCTGACCATATCACATTAACCAATATATTAAGGATCAACAGAATAACAAATCCAACTGCAAGAATTTTATAACCCTCTTTATGAATACTCATTACTAATAAAATTTTCACAAAACTAATCAATCCCGACGATCATCCAAATAGTGAGAGGAAAAGATAAATCAGAGGGAAAGAAATGATTGCGCTGTCAAACCGGTCCATGAAACCACCGTGACCCGGCATTATTGATCCTGAATCTTTTACACCGCTGCTTCTCTTTAGCATTGATTCAATCAGATCTCCGAAAGTCCCTGAAACTGATATTATGATTGAAATTATAATCCACTGTAATGTACCGACAACCCCTAACCAGCCTGAAAGTGTCCATGCAACAAGTGCTGCAATAAAAACTCCCCCAAAACATCCTTCCCAGGTTTTTTTTGGTGATATTCTCTCCATTAATTTGTGACGGCCAAAAGTTATGCCACTAAGATATGCACCGGTATCATTTGCCCAAAGAAGTACAAAAAAACCAATAATTATTCCGGGTGAGAACATTATATTTTCATGCGGGATGATCGAGTTCAGACCCATCCTGGAGAATGAGGCAAACGGGAACATTGAAAAAGGAAGTGCCGTGTATAAAACGGCGAATATTGTATGTGCAAGTGAATCAAAAGGTTTCTCCTCCTTCCTGAAGAGTTCTATAATCATCAGCCCCGTCAACATCGGAATCATAATAAGAAAACCACCGGCCGGAAGAAAACCTGAAGCTATAAGTGTTGAAATGATGTAAGCTGTAATACCTGTCAACATTCCAGGTATTACCTGTGGATTTACTCCCGTATTGCGCACCATCAGGTAATATTCATACTGCGTTCCGATCAGCAAGACAAGACCGGTAAGAAAGAATGAAACAGGGTGCAGCCAGAATCCGCCCAAAACGAATAAAACTATTCCGGCACCTGTTATGGATCGTCGAAGAAGGTTGCTCAAGGTTTCATCGGTTAAACATTAGCATGCTATTCCTCTTTAAGCTTTTTTTGGAGGCTCTTCATCAGATTTTTCCATTATCTCTTTTTTTTTGGCTTAAGGTTTTTCATCTGCCTCTTCTTCAGATTTTACTTTCGCCTTTGCTTTATCAATAGCTTTGTCCAGCGATTTAACTTCCGCGTCACGAAGTTCTTTAAGGACATCAGCCTTTCTTTTGCCAAATATTCTTTCAAGATCTTCCGTAAATATTACTTCTTTTTCAAGAAGAAGTTCTGCCAGTTCGGTTAAACCTTTCATATTTTCATTTAGCACTTCCAATGCTCTCTGAAATGATTCCTCGATTATCAGCTTAACTTCATTATCGATAACTTCGGCAGTCTTCTCACTGTATGGTTTTGTAAAACCCATATCGGACTGACCGGAAGAATCGTAAAAACTTATATTCCCTACTTTCTCACTCATTCCGAAATATGCAACCATTGCATATGCCTGTTTAGTGATCTTTTCGAGGTCGCTCAACGCCCCGGTAGAAATTTTTCCGAATACCAGACGTTCTGCAGCTCTTCCTCCAAGAGCATAAGCCATCTCATCCAGGATCTGTTCGCGTGTTGTAATCTGACGTTCTTCAGGGAGATACCATGCTGCTCCGAGAGCTCTACCCCTTGGAATGATAGTAACTTTAAGAAGAGGGCTTGCATGTTCGAGATGCCAGCTTACAGTTGCATGACCGGCCTCGTGATAGGCAATGGTTTTCTTTTCAACAATAGAGATGATCTTGCTTTTTCGCTCCAGCCCTCCGACTATTCGATCTACTGCGTCGAGAAAATCCTGTCTTTCTACAACATTTTTATTTTTTCTAGCAGCAATTAGTGCTGACTCATTACATACGTTGGCAATATCTGCACCGGAAAAACCGGGAGTTTGTTTAGCCATAAAAGCCACGTCAAAATTCTTTTCAAGCTTTATAGGTCTCAGGTGAACTTTGAAAATAGCTTCCCGTTCATTCAGATCCGGAAGTTCAACATGAATCTGACGGTCGAATCGTCCGGCGCGTAATAGGGCTCTGTCCAGAATGTCAGCTCTGTTTGTTGCTGCCAGAATTATGACCCCCATGTTGGTACCGAAACCATCCATTTCAGTTAGCAGCTGATTCAGAGTGTTTTCTCTTTCGTCGTTTGAGCCAAAGTTAGCGTTTCTTCCTCTTGCTCTTCCAACTGCATCTATCTCATCAATAAATACTATACAGGGAGCTTTTTCTTTTGCCTGTTTAAAAAGGTCGCGTACCCTTGAAGCTCCTACGCCAACGAACATCTCTACAAAATCGGAACCCGAAATTGAAAAGAATGGTACATTGGCTTCACCTGCCACGGCTTTTGCAAGGAGAGTCTTACCTGTTCCCGGAGGGCCTATAAGCAAGGCTCCTTTTGGAATTTTTCCACCGAGTTGTGTGTATTTTTTTGGATTTTTCAGGAAATCAACGATTTCCATTACTTCGGTTTTTGCTTCCTCAAGGCCGGCTACATCATTAAAATTGAGTTTTACATTTGTATCCTTATCAAAAATCTGGGCACGTGACTTACCAACACTGAATATTCCTCCAGCTCCTCCGGCTCCTCCTCCTGACATTCTTCTCATAAGGAACATCCAGAGAATTATAAGGAATGCGAAAGGAAGTATCCAACCCAAAATTTCGATGAAATAGTTTTTCTCATTTACATAATCGGGATATATGAACTCCTTTTCAGGAATCCCGGCATTCTTCTGTTCTTCAATAATAAATGGCTCGAAAGTGCTTATATCGCCAATATTAAATGTAAAATGTGGTTTTGGAACTGACAAGCCGAATCCTTTTCCGGGCTTGGGCACTTCAGGGTATTTTCCTGATTCAACTGCCTCTTTTTTCAGGAAAAGTTTAGCAAGTTCCTTATTTACTACCGTTATTTTTTCAATATCGCGGGCGGCAATCATTTCCTTGATCTTGCTGGTTGAAGCTTTTGGGATAGTACTTCCTGCAAACAAAAAATTAAAAAGGATCACAGAGACTGCCAGTATGGCAAAAATCCAATTTGAATTAAATTTCGGTTTTATAATCTTATCAGGTTTCTTTTCGGGATTCTGATTGTTGTTGTTCTCTTCTGTCATGTTAGTATTAACTTACTGTATATTATCTGTCATGGTTTTAATATTCGCATCTGCCCAAAGTGATTCGAGATTATAGAAACTACGGTGCTCTTCAAGAAAAATATGCACTATAACATTTCCATAATCAAGCAACACCCAAAAACAATTCTCAAGACCCTCTACATGTGCCGGTTTTTCTCCGGTACCCAGTCTTACTGTATCTTCTACTGAATCGCATATTGAATCTACCTGTGTTGTGGAAGAACCACTACAGATGATAAAATAATCAGCTATCCTGGTTTCAAGTTTTCGTAAATCAATTTTCAGGACATTCTGCCCTTTCTTCTCAAAAATTCCCTTAACAATATTATTTAAAAGAACTTCTTCTCCGTCGTATCTTTTCTTCATCAAGAATTATCAGTTTGTATCAAGTCGCAAAAGTACGAACTTTTATCTGTATTTTTGTCACCAGAAACCTGTTAGTGCAATTTAAATGCCAATCTGAAAAGGAAGTTTCTATACTATTCAAAAAAAACCAAAAAATTTATTTAAAACATTATAGGTCATGGTAATAGGTTTGAACCGGATTTTTTTTAAGGAGCTGGATTCAACAAATTCTTACATATCCCGGGCACTCGAAACGGAACAACTGGCAGAGGGAACAATTGTTCATGCAGAATACCAGTCAGCAGGCAAGGGTCAATCGGGCAATAAATGGGAAAGTGAAAAAGGTAAGAATCTAACATTCAGCATTATACTGTACCCTTCATTTATCCGTCCATCAGAACAGTTCCTTATATCTGTGACAATTTCTCTTGGAATCTGTGACTTTCTGAAGAGGCATATTAATAAATGTTCTATCAAATGGCCTAACGATACCTATGTTGATAATGACAAAATAGCAGGTATTTTGATAGAACATTCATTAATGGCTGATAAAATTCAATATACTATAGCCGGAATCGGATTAAATTTAAATCAGGAGCATTTTTTAAGTGATGCAGTTAATCCGGTTTCCCTTAAAATTCTCACCGGACATGAATATGATCCTGTTGTTGTCCTTGATGAGCTTTCCATTGATCTGGACAAAAGGTATAATCAACTAAAAAATAAAGAATTCACTCAGCTGAGGGAAGATTATATACGGCAAATATTCCGACTTAATGAATGGTCAAAGTTTAAAGACTCAACAGGCTATTTCAGGGGTCGTATAATTACGGTAACTGATGAGGGATTGGTGAGGGTGGAAAAAGAGAACGGCAAATTTACTGATTATGCCTCCAACCTGAAATATATTTAGAATAGAATCTTATTATTTGACATTTTTCCAGTCGCGGAAATTTTCCATTCCGGAAATCAACATTTCCAGAAAATTTGAAATAGGTTTATCGGCGACCATCTTTAAAAATGGATTCATGTCAGCAACAAGTTTAACACTGGCGTCTGACTGCCGATCACCCGCCTCGGAAATATTTACAATTAATGAAAAGTCATTCACATGAAGGGCATTCCCCGAAAACACAACCTTATTGAACATTATCTTTTCTGAAATATGCAATGTAACTGTCCCGAGCATTGCCACATCGAAACTGCATGATTCCTTTTCAGTGTGCAGGTTGGTTACGGTTCCCTTAGGTATAAATTGTTCAAAATTCCTGATATCGGTAACAAAATTAAAAACCTCCTCCTGAGTGCTTATCAGTTTCCCCTGCCTGCTCAAATATTCTGACTCTGCCATTCCTTTATATTTATATTTCGTTCATTGATTCTCAGGCCTTCCAGTTAGCGGGATCAACTCTCCATTTTTTCAATGTTTCAACCTCAGCCTGTCCAATGAAATTTGAATTAACCGCTGTATCAATTAGAACAGAGTAGTTGCTTAAAGTGTTCAAAATACACTTTTCCGCATTAAAACTGTCTGACGCTTTTTGAAATTCATAGGAAAAGATAGCGACCATTCCGAGCACCTCACAACCGGCTTCCCTAAGGGCTTTTACCGCACTGAGGCTGCTGCCTCCTGTTGATATTAGGTCCTCAACCACAACAACTTTCTGACCGGGTTCAAAATAACCTTCGATCTGGTTACCAAGTCCATGTTCCTTAGCTCCTGAACGAACATAAATAAACGGTAAACCGAGTTTGTCAGCTGTAAGAGCTCCATGTGCAATTGCTCCGGTTGCAACACCGGCAATCATATCAGCCTGAGGATATAGTTCACGGATTATCAGAGCAAAAGAATCCCTTATATAAGACCTCACTTCAGGAAATGAAAGAGTTTTCCTGTTATCGCAATATATTGGTGATTTCCAACCTGAAGCCCATGTAAAAGGATTTGATGGTTGCAATTTAATTGCTTTAATTTGTAATAGATATTCAGCTACCGTTTTTGCCATCTTCTCCATATGGATATGTATAAAGTTTATTTTGAAAACAGGTTCATCACAATAAGTTCTGAACCTGACCGGTTACAAAAATACAGGTTATTCCATAAATTCAATGACCCGAATGAATTTTATAAGATAATTAATGATTTCCAGATTAACGATAAAATTGATGCCATAAATGTTTACGGACCCGACATCACTTTTATCTGGAAACTGTTCAGAATCAATTACACTGAGGTCGGAGCAGCAGGAGGCCTGGTAAAGCACTCATCAGGAAGATACCTCTTTATTGAAAAATACAACAGGCTGGACGTGCCAAAGGGACATATTGAACCTGATGAAGATGCTGAAACATGTGCCCTGAGGGAGGTTAACGAGGAATGCGGAATAACAGGCCACTTCATTGTAAGTAAACTGTTCCCCAGTTTTCATACTTATAACCTGAAGGGAATACTCTATCTTAAGAAGACTCACTGGTTTCTGATGTCTTATTCAGGCATTATGATCAATGAGCCACAGATTAAAGAAGGAATTACAAAAATTGAATGGCTTAAGCCTGATGAACTGAGCAAAATCAAGGACACAGCATGGCTGTCACTGATGGATCTTATAAATACTTCGGTGCTGAGGGTCGACTGATCTTAAACTTCTGCGGATTTATAGTCACTCAGTGTTATTGCTTCCGGAACAAAGATTGAGGCATCTCCCCCGCTGCGTATTATATCTCTTACAATAGATGAGTTAATGTGTGAATGCTCAGGAACTGTAAGTATAAAAACTGTTTCGATCCCTGTTGCAAGCACCTTATTAACCTGTGCAATAGCTCTCTCAAATTCAAAATCAGCTGACGTTCTCAGTCCACGCAGAATGTAGCCTGCTCCGTTTTTTTTACAAAAATCAACTGTAAGTCCTTCATAATGAGCAATCCGAACCCTTGGCTCATTTTGAAAGACTTTTGTTATAATCTCTTTTCTTACTTCCAGAGGATAAAAACTCTTCTTAAGTGCATTTGCACCGACAGCAATGATTATTTCGTCGAAAAGGCTCAAAGCTCTCTTTACTATAGCTTCATGACCGATGGTTAAGGGATCGAATGATCCGGGGAAAACTGCGATCTTCTTCATTCGAATGAAATTATCTTTGGATTTTTGACTTTTTCTCTGAGCAGACTGAGTTCGAGCATTTCCATTATCGTATCAACATAATGGAAATTAAGACCTTTTATGTAAACCTCCTTAATATTCTCAACATCATTCCTATTGTCTTCCGAAAGGATTATATCCCTGATTTTTGCACGTTTGGCAGCAAGAATTTTTTCTTTTATTCCACCAACAGGAAGAACTTTGCCTCGTAAAGTGATCTCACCTGTCATGGCAAGAAATTTCCTAATTTTCCGTTGAGTGAATGCCGAAGCAATTGAGGCGGCCATTGTAACACCTGCCGACGGACCATCTTTTGGTATAGCTCCCTCAGGGACATGAATATGAACATTCCATTTCTCCGAGAAATTATCGGGGAGTTCAAGCATAGCTGCATTTGCTTTCAGGTATTCGAGAGCAATTATGGCAGATTCTTTCATTACCTCACCAAGGTTACCTGTAAGAGTAAGTTTACCTGTACCCTTGCTCAGACTTGTTTCAACAAAGAGTATTTCACCCCCGGCTGCTGTCCAGGCAAGGCCTGTAACTACCCCGGCCTGATCATTTCCGGCATAAATGTCGCGGATGAATTTGGGCGGACCCAGGATCTCACGGAGTTTTTCGGGAGTTATTACAGGAGCATATTCAGTGTCAGATGCAATATTCTTAGCAGCTACCCTAACGATCTTGGCAATTCTTTTGTCAAGCTCCCTTACACCTGATTCTCTTGAATATTTTTCAATTACAGTCTCCATGACCTTCTTGTTAATAACCAGCTGACTTGGCTTAACACCATGATTGTCAAGTTGATTAGGCAGAAGGTGTTGTTTTGCTATTTCAAGTTTTTCCTCAACCAGGTATCCGGATATTTCTATGAGCTCCATCCTGTCGCGAAGAGCAGGGCTTATTGTTGAAAGGTTATTGGCTGTGGCTATAAACAAAACTTTGGAGAGGTCATATTCCATCTCAAGAAAATTGTCAAAGAAGGTTCCGTTTTGTTCAGGATCAAGAACCTCCAGCAAAGCCGAAGAAGGGTCGCCTCTGAAATCCTGCCCTACTTTATCAATTTCATCAAGAATAAAAACAGGATTTGAGGAGCCGGCCCTTTTAATATTCTGGATTATCCGTCCGGGCATGGCTCCAATATATGTTTTGCGATGACCACGAATTTCTGCCTCATCATGCAAACCACCTAATGACATTCTGACATACTTTCTGTCGATGGCTTTTGCCACTGACTTTCCAAGAGAGGTTTTTCCTACACCCGGAGGACCGTAAAGGCAAAGTATTGGCGATTTTAAATCTCCTTTAAGCTTAAGTACAGCCAGGTGCTCGAGAATTCTCTCTTTAACTTCATCAAGACCAAAATGATCCTGATCAAGAACTTTTCTTGCATTTTTAAGATCCAGATTATCACGGGTATATTCGCCCCATGGCAGGTCCAGAAGGGTTTGTATGTAATTTATCTGTACGGAGTATTCCGCAGCAGCCGGATTCAGCCTGTTAAGCTTTTCAAGTTCCTTGTCAAAGACTTTTTTTACATCAGCGCTCCATTTTTTTGTACCGGCTTTCTTTCTGTATTCTTCTATTTCTTTCTCAGAAGGATTGCCCCCGAGTTCATTCTGAATTGTTTTCATCTGTTGATGAAGAAGAAATTCGCGCTGTTGCTGATCGAGGTCGCTCTTTACCTTTGACTGCAGTTCATTTTTAAGTTCCAGAACCTGGATTTCCTGAACAAGGAATTCAAGAAGAAGGAAACCTCTGTCGCGAAGCCGGTTTATTTCAAGAAGTTTTTGCTTATCCTGAACTTTTATATCGGTGTTCGAACAGATGAAATTTATAAGGTATGTATTGTTCTCTATATTTTTTATTGCAAAAGATGCTTCGGGGCTAATGTTGGGATTTATCTTTATAATCTTGAGTGACAGGTCCTTGAGAGAACCGACTATTGCATCAAAATCTTTATTATGCTTTCCTGGTTTTATTTCAGGCATAGGTATTACCGTCGCCATAAAATATGGATCATCGGAAACCAAATCTTTCAACACCATTCTTTTTCTGCCCTGTATTATAGCTGTAGTGGATCCATCGGGCATTTCGAGCAGCTTCACGATCTGACCAATAGTTCCTATTTTATGCAGATCCTCAAAATCGGGATTCTCAGTATCGGGATCTTTCTGTGCAACAGTGCCAACTATCTTATTGTGCCGGTAAGCATCTTTGATAAGCTGTATTGATCTGGGCCGGCCTATTGAGATTGGCAGAACAACACCCGGAAAAAGAACTGTATTCCGAAGTGAGAGAATAGGAATAACATCAGGCACCTCAACATTCTCAAGATCACCATCATCGCCATCCGCGATAATGGGGATTATATCTCCGTCTCCATCTAAAATATCCGGGAACATTATTTCATTCACCGGTCTCCTATATTTTTTATCCATCTCAATATTTTGCTTTCAATTCTTTTTAATCCTGACAAATTTGTTCGTCGGGTGGTACATTATTGCCAAAAATACTTAATATTTCCGATCAACCTCCCTAAAAAGTAAGGTTGCAATGATTATGCCATAATATTAAATAAAAAAAGCTCACCACGTATGGAGAGCTCCTGTTATATTCTCTGATATAATTATTTCTTTTTCGGTCCGTGATCTTTATACCTGTTCATGAATTTATCAACCCTACCTGCAGTGTCAACAAGTTTCATTTTCCCTGTATAGAATGGATGAGATGTATTTGAGATCTCAAGTTTGATGAGTGGATAATCATTACCATCTTCCCATTTAACGGTCTCTTTCGACACGGCTGTTGATTTACTCAGAAAACCGATACCATTTGACATATCCTGAAATACTACAAATCTGTAACTGCCCGGATGTATTCCCTCTTTCATTGCTATAAAATTTTAATCCTTAATTCAATCTAATAATTTCCCTGTAATTAGGGTGTGCAAAATTAATGAACATTATTTAAAATACAAATGAAATGCAAAAATATTATACTTCATAAATTATGATCCTTCGGTGACATGTTTTTCAGCCATTTCATTCTTATATCTTTTGAACGGTAAACTGTCATTAATAATGTACCGGTAAGTGACATGTGTCTTGGCTTTTTTTGCACCAAGGGCTTCGTAGATTGCTATCATTTTGGCATTATAATCTCCCACCCAGGATAATTCAAGTTCTCTGAACCATGGTTTCTTTTTAAACGATTCATAAATCTGAAGGAAAATTGCCGATTCAACACCGCTGTTCTGGTATGAAGGATTTACACCTCCAACAACAGCTCTTGCCCGTGTCATTTTATGAGTGGCTTTGAAGTAGTAAAAACGCAAGATATTCCAGGGTGTCAGTTTTCCATTGAAATATTTGAGGATCTGGTTTAAATCGGGAAAGAGGATAAAGAATGCAATAGGCCGGTTGTTATAATAAGCAAACCATATAAGATCTTCATCAATAAAACTTTTGGCTTTTTTAAGCGATTCTTCAAGAAAAGCCGGATCGAGGGGAGTAAAATCGCCTTTAAAGATTGACCAGGTAGAGTTATATACTTCAACAATGTCGCTGACATATTTCCCTTTATTGCTGAATTCAAAATGACGAAAAGAGTATCCGGGTCGTTTTGACAACCATTCAGCAATCTTCATTATTCTGACGGGAAACTGTACAATTTCATTATCTGAATTACGGACATCACGGTGCCAGGAGTATTGCTCGAAATAATTTCTGAATCCGTAATCTTCAAAAAATTTCCTGTAGTATGGCATATTATAAGGCATTCCATATCCCTGCTGCATAAAGCCTTCAACCAGAAGACCCCAGTTATTATCATTTTCTCCAAAATTGATTGGCCCATCCATTGCTTCCATGCCTTTAAGGGTAAGCCATTTCCGTGCTGTATCGAAGAGCAGATAAGCTACTTCACTATTATCGTATGTCTCAAAGAAACCAATGCCTCCTGTGGGCTGACTGTTTGCTTCTGAACGTCTATGATCGATGAATGCTGCTATCCGGCCAAGGATGTTTCCCTCTTTTTCCTTAATCAGCCAGCGTTTAGCTTCGCCATGACCAAAAGCCTGGTTTTTAGCCGGATCGAATACTGCCTCAACCATTGTATCGAGCTGGCAAACCCAAAAAGGATCATTTTTATATAGCTTTTTCGGGAAATCAATAAAGTTCTTTTTATCGGAAGGGGTTATAACTTCAAGTACATCCATCATCTAAAATATGGTTACATTTCACAATAACATCCCGACAAAAAATGTCGGTGACAGAGCAAATATACAGATTTTTTGAACCTCCTTCCCAAACCGTTTTACCGTACATCAATTATACGGTGGTCTATGAGGATAAAAACAATTGATATGAGCACGCAATAAAATGCATAGATCTTTACAGGAATATATTCAGACGGCTTAATATTCATCTTCACCCAAAGATAAGCCACAAGCAATATTTTTCCGACTAAATAGACGATAAATGTTGAAAGAGCAACCCCTACAAGACCATAGCCCCATTTAATCATTAAAAGGCTAAGAGGTATATTCAATGCGAGTTCTAGAAGTGCGGCAATCATTGCTATATGGGTTTTCTTTCTTCCCACGATGATAGTCTGAGGGAAGATCAGTCTGGGAATGATAAGCAATGAATAAATAAGAAATATATCGGCACTTTTTTGAAATTCGTAGTTGAACATACGTGGATAGATCCATCGTGAGAATATCATTATTACTATTGCGGAAGGGAACAGGATATGCATCAAACTCTGTGACTTCACCCTGATTTTTGTAAGAGACTCCTTCATTCTTTCACGAGTCGAAAATTCGGGTAACATAGCACTACTGAGACCATTAGCCAGCATCAGTACGAGAGGAAATTCCTTTGCTCCATAACGGAACCATGCAAATGTCGCCGGGTCGCGGTAAACTGCTGAGATAATAACACCGTCAGTATATTGGGCCGATCCGCTTATAAGAGATGTCAGAATCAGTGGCAGTCCCAGGTAAAGATGTTCCTTCATAAATTCCACCGAAATCTTCATTTCAGTATACCGTTTCAGAAGTATAATAAGCCAGATCCATCTGATTCCTGTAATGCCCAGCAAGCCCCAGATTGACCAGATAATATCTTTTCCAAGAATTATTGGTACGATAATAAAAATCATCTGAGCTGTAAATGTATACAGTCCATATTGAAAGATACGATAAGACCTGTTGTTAAGGAGGTAGATATATTCAATCAGGCAAACAGGACTGCTGAGAAGAATGTAAAGTAGTAACAAATTGATATACGGAACATTACCTGAAATATTAAATACTGAGAAATTACCTTTTAACGAATGTCCCAGAATGAAGAACAACAGGCTGAAAAAACACAGTAATAAAAATGCATTGAATATTTCCGGCGATTTTGAAGTGCCGTTTTCGCCCATTTTCCGGTAGGTATTGTTCCTGTGATAAAGGGGTAGAAGGGATTGGATTATGCCAGTGACCCAGTAAAAGGTTATAAGACCGGCAATAAACATGAACATCTCCCATTGGCCGATTTCGGCGCGGGTAAGATGGCTTTTAGTAAAGACTATGCTGATAATCAGGAACACTACAGGCTTCATCAACTGAAATAGTTGCAGTCCTGAAATATTGTCTATTAGTTTTAATTTTCTCAAAACAGAATAAAAGCCTAAATTCATAAAGTAACCTCAAACCAGCAATGCGGACAGGTTCCATTTATTGAACCGATCAAAGATAGTAATAGAACGTTATTTAAGAGAGAAAAAAATAAATTTTGTGAATCGGAATTTTGGATTTATTTTTGCACTCCGAAACGGTGGATGTAGTTCAGTTGGTTAGAACGTCGGATTGTGGTTCCGAAGGTCGTGGGTTCGAACCCCATCTTCCACCCATTAAAAAAGAGGTTGTCGTTTATTAAGACAGCCTCTTTTTTTAATTTATACACTTTATCTTTGGTTATCTGAATCTTATATATTTTTTTTGACTATCGGGAATGAGGAATACAAAATCACAAATCGCTTGAAAATCAATTTATTTACCCCAGCCCCAAGGAGCCCCAAGGGGAGTAAATTGATTTTGGCTGCGCCGAACTCGCCAGCAAGCTGGACTCGGTTCTTCGCTCCCCATGGGGTCGGGGTAAACGAAGAAAATCAATGAGCTCTTATGCTTGATTCACGATAGTTAATATTTTTTCAATGGCCGGGCATATTTCAGGTATGCCACAAGTGATAATCCGGCCAGAAGTATTACCGTAATATACACAAATGCAGGAACCGGTACCGAATCGCCGCCCGCATATGAATGAAGCCCTGACAAATAGTAGTTTACACCAAAATAGGTCATAAGTACTGATGAAAAAGCGAACATTGATAAAAGGTTGAATGTATAGATGTCTTTCATACCCGGAATCTGACGGGAATGCAGTACCAGACTATAAATTACAATTGTAATCAAAGACCATGTTTCTTTCGGATCCCATCCCCAGTACCTGCCCCATGACTCATTTGCCCACACTGCTCCAAGAAATGTTCCGATTGTAAGAAAATACAATCCCAGAGTAAGTGTTTTAAAATTAATTACTGTCAACTCATCAACAGTGGCCGAAATTCTCTCCTGGTTTTTACCATTTGACAAGGAAATCAAGATCATTGTTATAAGGCTTAGGATTGCTCCCAGTCCAAGGAATCCGTAACTGCCGGTAATCACTGATACATGCAGGGTAAGCCAATAGGATTTAAGAACAGGTACGAGGTTTGTAATTTCAGGATCCATAAAGCTCAGGTGTGCCACCATAAGTGTCATTGAAGCCAGAACTGCAGTTGCTGAAAGCGCAAGAGCAGATTTACGACTGAAGATAAACCCGGCAATAAGTGTAACCCATGAAATAAATAACATTGATTCGTAGCCATTGCTCATAGGAGAATGACCAGCAATGTACCACCTCAGACCTAATCCGATTGTATGTGAAAGCAATCCCGCAAATAACAGCCAGCTAAGTACTTTAATAAATATTGAAGAGCCTTTCCTGCCTTTTATGATCATAACAATCAGGCTAATAAGCATTATAAAACCCACAGTTGCATAGAAGGGGAAAAGACGCTCAAAGATCTTGAGCTTGTAGTAGAGCAATTCAGCCGCTGTTTTTGTTTTTGAAGGAAGAACATACTCAGTAAATCTTTTCTGATATTCACTCACCAGTCCGGAGATCTGTCTGGCCTGTGCAGGATTTCCCGATTGAGCAGCTTCGGAGAACAGCGACATAATGCTGCTCAGGTAGAGAGAATCTTCTTTACTTATTGCATTTTTAAGTGCTTCCTCAGCTGATCCCCAGGTATGAGATTCATCTTTTAAAGGAAAGAGCTTCAGGAAATCACCCTTGTATATCATGTATAAAATATTTACTCTTTCGTCAACTTTCATTATCTCTTTATCCATCTTATCCCTTTCGGCCGGAGCTTTTGCATAAGCCGCGCTGACCCGTTCTGCAAGCTTATAGTTACCCGTACCCTCCAGATCAACCAGATCGGAAAAAGCAGCCATTGTTCCGCGGATTCCGAGTTCTTTCTGCAGGTCCCCGTTTGATACCCGTATCATCGGAAACTCCTTCCAGTTATTGAAATCAAGATAAACTCCCAAAAAAACCTGCATGGATGTCATTCCATCCAGTTCATTTTCTCTAGTCAATTTCCGGAGAATGTCATTTGATAGTGTAAATAGTGGCTTGGTGCGGCCCTTCTGATCCTGAACCAGTACTTTTCCAAACTCTTCCGAAGAGAGTTTTTCTGGTATTAATTTTTGAGCATTCGCATAATTGAAACCTGAAATAAACAGCATCAGAGTCAGCAATAAAGTTGTCTTACGCAGGTTGGAAGACCAGTACCCGGCAGTGATTTTTTTGAAAGCAGTGTTTTTGATTATAAGAGAAAGAATTATAAAGAGAATCATAATTCCATAACCGGTATAAGTAACCAGCATTCCTGCCTGATCGTGGTTAACTGAGAGCACCGTTCCTTTTTCATCCGTATCATATGACGATTGATAGAATCGATAGCCTTTATATTTGAGGATGTTGTTCATAAAAATCATGAACGGTTTTTCAACATTTGCGGTTTTATCATAAAGTACAACATCACTCTTATAGCCTGATGGACTGCTTGATCCGGGATATCTTTCAAGCACAAAATCATTAAGCTTAATTGTAAATGGCAGTGTAGTCAGCTTTGAACCGTAGGTTACTTCAAAGGTTTTATCATCAACCTGGCATGTTCCTGCCGATGATCTTTCTGAATTCTTATCCCAGAGAGTTATTGTTCCTGACTCATTCCCCCTGAAAACATGGAATACAAAAGCATTCTGACCTGTATTCTGTTCAGCAGCATTAACAGAAACTGCTTTAAAAGCCCCGCTTAGTGTCATCTGCTGGGGAACTATCTTAATATCGTTTAATGTTATGACCTGCATTGATCTGAGTCTGATGCTGCTTCCTGTTTCGAATGCTTTGGAACCTCCTGTCATCATACTTATTTCGCTCAGATCCTTATCGGAAGTAATAAAGAATGCGGAAGAATCGATTCTGATCTTTACATCAGTTGTCTGCGGAGATTCGAATCCGAAAGAGATTCCCATTGCTGATTTGTTCTCGCCTTTTTTCAGAACGACAGTTTCCTTGACCATCATATCGCGTGTTACCATAAAGGATAATATTGGCTCTCCTGTGGGAGATTCGGAAATTGTTTCCAATGCATTTGGGATTATTCTTGCGAGAATAAGCTCATATTCATTCGTACCGGTACTAATCTTCTTTTTAAAATTTTCGGCAGAACCACCTGTCATTGTATATTTCTCACTATCAGTAGCAAGAAAATTTCCTGAGGCATCTTTAACAGAATAGCCAATATATTTATCAGTTGAGTAACTTATATTCTGTTCTTCGCCTTCACGAATGTGGATTGATCCTTCCCAACCGAAATACCTGGTAATTCCTGCTCCGATTATCATTACAACAAAAGATAGATGAAATAATAACACTGGCAGCTTTTCCTTCTTAAATAATTTGAAAATGAACATCTGTCCTACGAGGTTAACGGCAAGGAGCAATAAGATTAACTCAAACCACCACGTATTATATACCAAACTGTAAGCATTTGCAGAACCATAATCATTCTCTACGAAAGTGGCCACTGCCATTGCCACAGCAAAAACGGAAAATAATATCCCCATAAAGAAAGAAGAAAATAGAAATTTTGTAATCTTCATAATATTAAACAGTTAGACTTATTAATTAAATATATTTATTAACCTTTTTCTGATATTCTGCGAAGTTTATCCTTATCCAGAATTTTTATACTTGCTGCATCGGACCTAATAACACCGGAGTCCTCCAGGTCCCTTAAAATTCTAACCACCGATTCTTTAGCCATACCAGCCATTTCTCCAAGTTCCTGACGCGAAAGTATCATTTCATACTCATCTGTTTTGAAAATGTCGTCTGAAAAATATAATAAAGTTTCTGCCACTCTTCCACTCATTTTCTTTTGAGTCAGGTTTACCATTTTTGAATAGGATTTAAGGGCTTTTTCGCTTGTATCCTCCAGAAGGCTTTCGGCAAAGGCGCCATTCGACCTCACAAGTTGTTTAAATACATCAAAACTGATAAAACATGCTTTTAGCTGGGTTATTGCAGCGACAGTATACGTATGGCGCGAATTAACGTAGGCTCCGGGACCGACAATAAGCTGGCCGGGCAGTGCTATACCTATGATCAGGTTTTTTCCCAGTAATCCTTCAATATATGTTTTAGCCATTCCAGAGGCCAGAAACAGGGCATTTGACGTGGGCGAACCCTGTTTCATCATTATTTCACCCGGTTTGAATGTTGCTTCATATCTGTTTTCGTTAATCAGCTGCATTTCATTCTTAGTGAGGTGAATGAAACTTTTCCATCTCATGGCGCAATTATCGCAGTTATCAATTGTGTTTAAATCCGGCATTTAATTTTTTTAAGGCGGTTAAAGTAATATTAAAATAAAGAGGTGGCACAAAACTAATAAAAATCACTATCATAATTGATATAAATCACCTACCTTTGGTATATCAATCAATATTTATTGTTGTAAATAACATAGGAGCTGTGAATTTTTTAACAATAATTTTTGTAGCTTGCCCCAAGAAATAAACCTAAAAAAACATAATATGAAACACCTGATCAAACTATTTACATTTTCCGTGGCAACCGCTCTGATTCTCAGCTCCTGCGAGGGTCCAATGGGGTTAGCCGGGAAAGACGCAAACGAAACCTGCAAAGAATGTCATAACAGTACCGTTGTTGATAAGGTTGCTATTCAGTACGAACATTCATCCCATTTCGAAGGTGAGGCTTTCGAAGAAGGAACAAGAAATTCATGTGCACCTTGTCATTCACATCAGGGTTTCCTTGATGTAGTAAGCAAAAACACACCTGTTACATTCACCCCAACTGCAGCTGATCCAGCCAAATTTGCCAACAATTATCTTGTATCGGCTTCAGAACTTGCTCTACCGGGACCGATAAGTTGCTTTACCTGTCACAGTTCGCTGCATACAACTTATACAACTGAAGACTTTTTCCCACTTACTACAACTGCAGCAGTTCCTATGACGATGTACGGTGGTACGAAAACAATTAATTTTGCAAAATCAAACGGAAATCTTTGCACAAAATGTCACCAGCCCAGACCTGTTACAGCTGCCAGTGGTAATGTAATAAATTACGCAACGCTCGTATCAGCGCCAACAGCAACATACAATTTGTCAAACATTGGTTACAGAACCGGTGTACATTATGGTACTCAGGGCGCTATGGCAGCCGGCATGGGTGCAGTTGAATTCGGTACAGGATATACAAACTCTGCTCACGTAGCTACTGCATCATGCTCTTCATGCCACATGGCAACTCCGACAGGATTTGCAGGTGGACATTCATTCAGCGCAGCCGGCAATTTCAATGGTTGCAATGTTTCAGGTTGCCACACAACAATGAGTGCAACAAATGCAACTTACACCAGTGCAGTCAGTGCTGTTTCTACAAAACTTGGTCAACTTGCTGCAAAGATCAATGCAATCGGAGCCGGACATGATATTCTTCAGAAAGATCCGGTTGATAATCAATATCATGGTTACTTTGATATTTATGATGCGAATTCTAACACAACAGGATACTGGAAAAATCCTACCCTTGGTAACTTAGCACTACCGGCTTTAACAAATGCACAGTTTGGCGCAATAGTAAACTTCCAGATGGTTGCCCGTGGTGCAGGTAAGGGCATTCATAACTTACCTTACATCACTAAACTTCTTGATAACACGCTTGCTGCCTGGTAAGCTTACAATATTAAAATTGAATTAAAAAGGCCACCCTGAAGGGTGGCCTTTTTAATTTTTTATCCCTCCCACAATGGTTATTTATTGAAGCTTGGCATATAAGAAGACCCTGGGAAATGAGATTAGGTCGGCAGATAAAGAGGATACATGTTTTTTTACATTCCGATGTTAATGACAAAGATTCCGAGCGCTGTGAGGAATCTGCATGGAGGTCTATAAAAAAAGCTGACTCAGTTTTGAGCCAACTTTTATTTAGAAATTATTTAAACCTTACTTTTTAAAAGTTCTCATGTAGTTTACGGTATTCCAGATGTCATTATCCGACATTTTACCTTCGTACTTAGGCATTTCGCCTCTTCCGAATTTGGTTTTGTAGAAATGTTCGCCATCAGTCTGATCCTGATAAGCTGCTACTGAAAAGTCACCAGGAAATGTTTTGAGTGCCCTGGCTTTAACGCCATCACCCAGACCGGCTTTGCCATGGCATGATGCACAATTCTTAGTATACAAAGCCAGACCGGCTTTGTTACTGGCTTCACTTTTAGCAACGGCGTTTTTCATATTTTTAAAATTATCCGGAACCACCCACGGTTTTGCAGGAGTCTGGGCCACCAATGCCGTGCTCAATGTAAATATTGCTGAGCATGCAAGAAAGAGCTTTAATTTTCTCATAATCGTCATTTTTTAATTACTACTAAACATACAATTATCGTGCTAAACTACGTGTCTCAGGACTTATATTCTCCCTCAGCCTCTTTACGTGCCGCAATTTTAATCCTGATAAGGCTGATTATTGCAAAAAGATAGTGCGCCCACACTCCTGTTAAAAGTATAGACAGTGTATAGATCATCCATTTTGGTGCACCTTTGGTCCAGAGTGCCCGGTGTGTTGTAGGAACCGAGTATTCCGAAGGCAAACCCCAGTTAATTGTTTCAGTTTTTTCAATATCATATGTTGAACCATCACCATACTTTGCGATTATTGAGACGTTTCCTTCCTTATTACCTGGAAGGTCAGCAGGAAATTCAAGAGTTCCTGAACCTGTGTCGTCAAGAGTTATTTCTCCCAGCGACAACATACTGAACATCCTGGGTACATATACAGTGATAAGTTCTCCTGCAGCAGGAGATTCCGATCCGTTAGCAATCTTCATTGCTTTTACAGATATTGTCTTTATTGTATCAACAACTGCAAGAGTCATTTCAAGCTTAACATCGGCAACAGATATTTCTGATGAACCAGATTCAATAGTATCTTTACCGGCATATTCGCAATAGAAAAACAATGAGCCGTCGATTCCGGCAGGAATTACCATTTCATCACCCAGTTTTATCTCAGCAATACCTTTCTCGTCTGTAACAGCAGATTGAAGGGTTTGTTTATCTGATCCGGCGAAAAATTTAATTTCCATTCCCGGGACAGGCAGTTCCATTCTGTTTTTGGAATAGGTCAGAGCCGTTTGCAAAAAGCGCTCATTGCCTGTATTTTTAATATACTTTATCTGAATATACGGGCTGATCTTCTCCTGTCCTGAGAGAACCGTAAAGTTCATGGACCCAACCAATAATAGAAATAATAACTTGAATGCCCTTAATTTCATATTTATTCTACTTAATATACTATTTCAGAACCTCTTCCTTATCCTGATGCTGCATCTCCGAGATTGAAATAATGGGTGCAATTTTTGAGACCAGCATAAATAACATTGCAAATATTGATACACCTGCTGCCGTCAATGCCCATTCAACCCAGGTGGGTGAATAATTGATCCATTCCGGACGGGTGTCCTGTATCGGCAAAAAAGGTGTTTCAAGAGTAGGTATAACAATTATATACCTGTTAACCCAAAGAGCAAGCATTGCAATAATGGCTGCAATAGTTATGTTTCGGATTGTACGTAATTTTGGAAATCCAATAATAATTATTGGCAGGAGAATACCAATATAGTTTATCATCTTGAGGAGTATATAACCAGACGTCATTTTGTGAACATCGGAGTACTTCTCATGATCATTGCTGCATTTTATGGGTATTTCACTTTTAGTGATTATCTGACAAAATTGGCAAAAACAAACAATGTATAATAATCTGTGAAAAGCTTATCGATCAATATAGTATCCATCTTTATTGAGCCGTACCATTTTCTAATCGTTCTCTTGGAAAGTTTGATTTCTCTTTTCATTAACGATGATTCTCAATGAATTCCTCGTAGTCTACAGTTTCTCCATTTTCAACTTCTTCAATTCCTTTAAGGATTTCTTCTTATAGCCGAACGCAGCAGAGTCAATTATTTTTAACCTTTTTGAATCCCTTAACTTCTACGCCCTCTTTTCTAAGATACCGGTAAATAGTTGACCTGCTTATATTCTGTGTTTCCTCGATAAAGTTAATTGAATTTTTTTGCTTGTAAAGCGTAACAACTGCAGAGGCTTTCTTCTTAAAACGAACATTTCAGCTAAAAAAAGAATAAGTAGTTTATTCACCGGTCCTGAGGTAAAGGAAGAAAAAAATACAGTTCTCACCGAAAAATACCCGGAAGAAATCCGGCAAACATTCATCATTAAATCTGATCACCTGGAGAAGATCAGGGATTATGTTCACCTGAAAAGACAACAGGGAGATTCAATGTTTACCCAAAAGGATGCATTACAGGAAGCCTTCGAGTTGCTATTTAAAAAAATAGGCAAAATACCCTCAAGACCGGAACATATCAAAGAAGCTGAAAGGTTACGAAGCAATAAGATAAAGAGGAGATAAGTAGGTAGGCTTGCCAGGATGTTTGCATCTTGTACAAGTTGCTTTTATTGAGTTGGTGTGGCAAGGTTATAAAACCAAAAAGCACCGAAAATAGATGCGAATTATTCATTTGTAATGTATCTTTGTAAAAAACATCATTATGGACTTACAGACAAGAAAGCTTAATGCAATTGAATACCTAGTTGGACTTCGTGATGAAAAGATTTTTCGTAAAATCGAGTCAATAATAACTGAAGTCCAAAAAACACAGATAGCTAAACGAAGCCTGGAACCGTTTACTCAAGAACAATTAATTGATAGAGCTAAAAGGTCTACTTTAGATTATCAGTCTGGAAAATACAAGACTCAAGAGCAACTGGAAAAAGAATCAAAAAACTGGTAATCAAATGAAGATTATTTGGTCAGATTTTGCTTCTGAAACACTATCAGAAATCTATCAATACTACAAAGAAAAGGCCAGTCCGACTATTGCCCAGAAAATTAAGGCTGAAATCTTCACTGCGACCAAGCAACTAAAAAAGCATCCTTCCTCAGGCCAGATTGAAATAAATCTTGAAGAACTTAACGAAGGACACAGATACTTGGTAAAAGGAAATTACAAAATCATCTATAAAGAAATACCCGAAGGAATGCTAATTACGGATGTTTTTGACACGAGACAAGACCCCATTAATATCAACGACGAAAATAGAAACCCCGGCAGGTAACATCATATACTTAATTTCAGCAAAATCATTATCCGAAGCCGTTAAGGTATCCTCTTCCGGGACCCGGGTAAGGTTTCAGATTTCTTGTATTACCCTTTTTTCCTGTTCTACGTCTTCAGCTGGTAAACTAGAGATCTTCATTAACAACTTAGATTTTATCATTACGATATATCTTTATTTATTTTTCACTTTTTTGAATCCTTTAACCTCCATGCCCTCATTTCTAAGGTATCGATAAATTGTTGATCTGCTTATATTAAGGGCATCTTCAATAGAATCTATAGAATTCTTCTGTTTATATAGGGTCACAACTGCAGAGGCTTTCTTCTTGTTATAAGATCCTGCCGGTCTACCTCCTTTTAATCCTCTTGCCCTAGCTGCTTCAATTCCTTTTATGGTTCGTTAAATAAAACTTATAATCTTGTCCTGGAGGAGACGTCCGGTGACTTCCGTTTCGTGAGCCGATCCCTATTTGTTGCTTACTTAACGATTACAATTTGTAACCGCATGTAAAAAGCTTACATTTGCAATGAAATAGATTAATCATAACTAAATTAATTAGATCATGGAAGGATATTGCGTAAAATGTAAGTCTAAAAAAGAAATTAAAGATTCTGTTGAAGTTACAATGAAAAATGGCAGAAAAGCAATGAAGGGTAAGTGTCCAACTTGCGGAACCGGGATGTTTAGGATACTTGGTAAAGTGTAGATTTGTTAGCCTTTCATTTTAAAATTAACTACAACTAAAGAGTGTATTATTATAGTAGAAATAATTTTCTACTATAATTATTTCTTTATGTTGTAATATAACTGCAGAAGCCGAACGGCGTGACCACATATGGCCAGTCTGTCTCATCCTAGAAAAACCTTACACATTTGGTTAGTAATCCTGGTTTCACTTTACATACTTATTTAGCTTGGACATGTTCACTTTTGCGGAATGTGTCTTACAGTGATAGGAAGATTTCATTTCTTGTTCCAAGATTGTTGAATTGACAGGGAGAAAGAGGGCATTATTGGGAATAATGAAACATTTTTATGAACAAAGGTCTTACGCGTTTCGTCAAAGACTTCTTTTAAATAGAAAGTGTTTCTCCTATTATAAACATTTGCTATATCGAAATCAAGGTTAATTAGGGTTCTCTTTATTTTAAAAATCCTTCTTACTGATAGGTCTAATCTATGGTAATCAGGATACCTGATATTATTTTTTGTTTCAAACCATCTGCCGGATAATGAATTGTGTATATACATTGTTGCCGGGAGCCCTGATGAATAAACCCAATTAAGTCCAAAGCTGGTTCTGGTTTTCCAGTTGTACTTCAGAGCAATATTAAAATTATGGGGTCTGTCAGCTACTGACGGTATCCATATCCGGCCTTCAGGTGCATACCAATCTCTTTTCGACCTTGAATAAGTGTAAGTGAAATTGCCACTTAGCTTGCCAATCCTTTTAACTAGGAAGGTTTCTATACCGTAAGATCTTCCCTGGATCTTATCCAGCAATTCATTTATAGATGTTGCATATAAGAAGCTTGCTCCCGGCTTGAAATCGACCATACCTTGCATTGTTTTCAAATAAATGTCTGCCGACCAGGTATAATTCTTGACCTGACCATTTACACCAAGAGAATAGACGTCCGACACTTCCGGTCCGAATTCCTCGGTTATTGGAATCCATAACATTGATCTTAACCCAACATTCGAAGATTCCAGAGAATGATCATACTGACTTATTCTGATATAATTGATATGCTGCCAAAAGTTAGTAGACGATTCATGTGTAAGCCTTAAACGTGGTTCAAAATTTACAAATATGGTTTTTTCGGTTATTCCTGCTGATAATCTTAAACCTCCTTCCAATAACCAATCGGATCGGAATCTCAGATTACCCGACATGAAAGCTGCGGGTTCTGATATTACATAACCTTTCACAAAGCTGTTGACGGTGGATATTTCATCCTTTAAATTAGTTGCCAGAATATTTGGAGTAAAATCCCGGAACCGGTAGAAGACGCCGCCAGAGTACCCAAAGTTCTTTTCTGTCCTGATAAAAAAGATCTTTGAGCCAATATTAATAACTTCCGGGGAAAACCTGTAAGATTTATATTTCGATTCGCTAAGTGTATTATCGCTAAGATGTTTTTCAGACCTCAGATAATTCTCTCTCTGAACTGACATCTCATTGAAATTAAGATCATAAATCCATCTGGTTTTTCCTTTTACCGGCAAGGTCCATTGGAGAGAATGCAACTGGCTCGTCCATGATGATTTAAAACCGGTTTCCGCGGTGAGCAAAGTATCTGCATTCTTACTTTCTGTTTTGCTTGAATTGCTTCCAGTATACCATATTTCTATAAGCAATCCGACTGGCATAGTTGAGTCCAATACCATTTACAGTTACTCCAAGTTGGCTTCCTCCATTTGCAAGTAAATAAAACCAGTAATTCTGAACAGAATTATTAACATGAGCCGGAAGTGAACCAGTACCGTAAATCCAATAAGTCCCCTCATGATAGTAAAGGGGAACTGTGTATCCAGTTAATCCACCTATCTGATATGTACAGTATGAATCTAACCACGGAGTAGCTGATTAAGACTGGTAGGATCTTGGATTTTGAACAGATCTCTTAAAATAATCTAAAAGATTCGACCCTACAATATAGTCGGTTGTGCCTGTAGTAAAATACTCAATCATAATTCCAAAAATATCACTAAATGACTCACATAGGGCACCTGTTTCTTCATAATTATATGACGTACCATCAACACCCCTTGCTCGATACATAACTCCATGAGAGAATTCGTGAGCGATAACATCGAGTGAACCCTCAAATCCAGCGGTTCCGATTGTTTGGCCTACATGGATATAGTCATATGACCCTCCGGCTTGGTAACCTATTCTTGCTTCCTCTTTGGCTTCTGCAACCAGTTCTTTAACAGGCTTAATGTTTTCAACATCAACTTCAACAAGTTGACCATCTGTTGTAAGCAGTCTAACTCGTTTACCTGATACTGCACTACCTGAATTTGCAGCAATAATTGCTGAACCTGCAACACCTGTCAGAGAAGCGGCACCCACTCCAATTCCCACCTTTTTCAGAAAGTTTCTTCGCGATGAATTGCCAGAAACTTCTTCATCTGCCTCTTTCTTCATTAGCTGACATTTATTTTAATGTTCTGACTCGTGATATCCTGTGATTATCCCTCTGAAAAGAGAAGTTGGTTTTGAACCCAGGGTACATGTATAAATATGAATAATCATAAATATTGAAAGGAAAAAACCCATTGTGATATGTAAAATGTCAGTGAGAATGAGACCGCTTATTCCGAACAGAACCTTGATTGTTATTTCAGGGAAAAGAAGTCCGACACCTGAGATGATAAGTAAAGGCATGCCTAAATACAATGCCAGCACGTAAGTTACTTTTTGTAAGGGATTGAATTTTCGTTCTTCTGTAACAGGAAAGGGATGCTTTTCTCCTTTAAACATTCCTACCGAATAATATTTAAGCTGTTCTATAAGATCGGAAAAAAATTTCTTCTTTCCCATTCTGTAATATTTGCCATTCTCCGTTAATATATTTCCTGCAACAAAAACTACATATCCTGCGGTAAGAACGAGAGCAGCAAAATTATGCCACTTCACAGCATTGGCGAAACCAACAACATAGAAGGCATTTTCTTTATCAGTATATTGCATACTTAACCCTGTGACAATAAGAATAATGAACATTACAGCATTAGTTACATGCCACAATCTGACCCATTTTGGATATAAGTACATTTTATAACCTTTTAAATAAATTACTTCTTCAATATTCTGAAAAATACATGAACTCCTATTATACCAATTGTGATGAAAAAGATTATAAGGCTGAGGATGTTGAGATACTCATTCCTGTTAGCGCCGATCACATACGACTCATTGAGTATAATTCCATTGAAAAATCCATCCTTACGCTGCTCTTTCGACTCGAATTTATATAGTGAAGCCATTAGAATCGAACTCTGTGAATGACATTCATTGCATCTTCTCACAGCTTCCTCTTTAGGCCGGATTTCATGGGAAATAAGAATATCGTCATTTAACCGGCTATGGCATTCGATGCATCTTACACTCTTAAAATGTGAGGCCTGATTTGGGAGCCATTCGTGTTTGGTGATTATGTTAATCTCCTGACGATCGGACAGCAGTTGAAAACGATTGAAGTCAGAATGGCAATTAAGACAGATATTATTGTCGTACAATATTGTCTCTTTCAGGTTCTCATTGCTTCTGACAGTGATTTTATAAGTATGAGGGTCATGGCACTCCCAGCATGAAAAGCCGCCTTCTTCAAGTTTGTAATGCACGCTCTTCTGATAACCCGTGTCTATATCCTCGAAGTGATACTTAGCATAATTTTCATCACCTCCGTGACAATCGAGACAATTATAACTCTGTTCCATCCGCAGTTCACCCTTATGAGGGAAATTTACGTACTCCTCCGAGTGACAATCGGTACAACTGAAACTCTTATGATTAGACTCATAGAAATCATGTCTCTGAACAACCCTCTCAGAAAACATCATCGCTTTTATCTGGCGTCCGAGATTTTCATTGGTATATTCATAGGTTGAACTTCCATGGCATTTAAAACATCGTTCATTATCTTCTGCATAAGGAGACACAAAAGCTGTAGTATCCGGAGTGGTATTATCCTGTCCAAAAAGTAAGCCTCCTGCAAAAGATGCAGCATTCAGTATTATAGTAGTAGTAATGAAGAATCTGCCTGTTCTGTTTAACTTCATTCCGGGTCAGGTAAGGTTCAGAATCTTACTGTAATATTAAAGCCAACCAAAAATTCACCTTCTGCAAAATCATTTGTATTAAATACAAGGTTTCGCTGGGAAATGATCTGGGAATAATTTGCCACAAAAATCTGGAAGTTATGTGTTGCTGTTGCAATCTCCCAACCTAAGGAAAGGTTTGGTTTTGGATCTAAATCTCCAAGATTTTCCTGTTTTGTCAGAAGCTGATCATATTCGAGAAGCAGAGAATGATTGCCTACAACTGTGGCTTTTGCTCCAACGTGAACACCGAAATTAAGATTCTTATATCCGGCAGTATCTGAATAAACCGGAACAGAATTGAAATAAGCCAGCGAAGGAGCTACCTGAAGTGATATTTTTTCGCTGAATTTTCTTGCTATTATAAGCTGAGTAAAGTATGAAAGTCTGTGAATATCCTTGTAAGATTCTTCCGGTCCGAAAGAGTCTTCAGTGCGAAGGTCAGCAACCATATTACCATAATATGAAACTGAAACCGGCATACTATTATCTTCAGTCTGACGGAGTATAAGATATTTCCACTGTATATCCTGAAGCTTGTAATCTTTCGTTGTTCCAGCTCCGATCATTAACCTGTCGGTAACTCCGTAGGTTAATCCCAGGCGCGTATTTGCTGAACCATAAATTCCAAAAAGATTATGGTAGTTTTCAATCAGACTGAATCTGTGGTGTATTTCGAGTTCCAAGCCACCTTTGTATGGGGTCGCAACAGTCTGGTTATCAATTAGAAGACCAGTGCCGAAAGTAAATCTTACCGGATCAGAAGTTTTTGCTGTCTCTTCCTGTGAAAAGACCGGTGCCAGAAATAATGATAACAATAGAACGATCAATGCCTTTTTCATGGTATCTTGTTTAAATGGGTTTTGAGTTAATTAATTATTAAGGGCTCCCTGGGTTATCCAGTAGAGGACTATGAGTCTGTCAGTTTCTGATGATCTTGAAATATGGTCAGGTGCAATCATCTTTGTGTATAATCTGGCTGATTCTCCGGGAGGTGTAATAAAATTACCCCTGGTAAGGGACTGATACGCGCTTCCCCCACTAAGATTGGGTGATGTCACGCCACCATGACATGAAACACATTTTGAATTGAAGATCGGTTGAATATCATCCTGGAAAGACCATGGATAGACCGGATCAACAGCTGGCGGATTATAGGTATACTTCTCACATGAGGAGAATCCTGATACCGCCACCAGCAGTGTAAAAGCAAGCAGAATCTGTCTGATATTTCTTAATTTCTGATTCATCTTTTGTTCTTTGTTAATTATTTCACAAATATATTGGGTTAAACTGACTTAAAGTTTATATTTAAATGCTGTTTAGCATACCTAAAATTGATCTATATCATTAACATAATTGATAAATATACTCAAAAAACGGCAAATAAATGTCCACTGAATTAAATTACTTCTTATAATACTTCATGACCTCAGGCATTGCTGCTTTGATTTTATCTATCCTTCTCCCATCTGATGGATGAGTACTAAGAAATTCGGGTGGTTTTCCTCCACCTGATTTAGCCATTCTCTCCCAGAACGCTATTGCGGTCTGAGGATTATAACCTGCCATTGCCATAAATATCAGTCCCATCTTATCTGCTTCCAGTTCATGGTCGCGTGAATAAGGCAGTACTAATCCCATCTGTGCACCAATACCGTAAACTGTATTGAAAATGCCCTTTGTTTCTTCGGGTTTTTCTTTTACAGCTTCATTTAAAGCCATCCCTCCCATCTGTATCAGCATCTGCTGGCTCATCCTTTCGTTTCCGTGACGGGCTACAGCATGAGCAATCTCATGACTGATAACTACTGCCAGTCCGTTTTCGTCCACGGTGTAAGGGAGCAGACCACTGTAAACCACCACTTTACCACCAGGCATGCACCATGCATTCGGAACGGAATCGTTTTGCACAAGATTAAATTCCCACTGGTAGCCTTCAAGCCGGCTTTGCAAACCATTCTCATTAAAATATTTTGTTACTGCCTGAGAAATATTGGAACCCACCTCCTTTACCATTGATATATTCGATCTGTTAGAAGAAAGAGCGTTCTCTTTCATAAATTCAGAGTAGCTTGTGAGGCTCATTGAAATCATATCTGATTCCGGTAACAGGTTAAGCTGTTTCCTTCCTGTAAACGGAACAACCGAACACGACTGGAATATTATTGCAATTATAACTAGCGCAAAACCAATATTGTGCTTTTTCATAACTTTTTATACAAAGTTAAACAAAAGCAATGACTGATTAAAACTTATATGTGTTATCTTCAATAAGTTTTTCAGCAATTCTTCTTCTTGCTTCTTTCACATCCACTCCTGCAACTCTGGTCAATTCTTCAATAGCTTTTGTATAGGATTGAGCTGAATCGATTGACATAAATGAATAAAGTGCATCAAATGCTGATTTTCTAACCTTATCGGCAGTATCATAAACATTTACATCAAGGATATCCCTGTAAAGGGCTGCACTTCCATTAATCGATTCGATCTTTTCAACTCTCAATGCCAATGATTCTGAAAGATATGTTTCCATCATCATTTCAGCAATATTGTTAAGAACTTCCTGCTCTGTCACGAGGCCCTTTCCAAATTTCTTTGATGCACCGTGCAGAATGATAAGAATTGCCTTTTTGAAATTTTTGATATATCTTCTTTTTTCCTGGTAATATAATTCACCATCTTTTTTATCATCATTGATCTCATCAATTTTACTGAAAAGGGATTCGGCTTCACCAAAAAGATTAAAATCACCTTTCATAGCACGTTTCATGGCAGTATCAACTACCAGTAGCCTGTTTATTTCATTTGTTCCTTCAAATATTCTGTTAATCCTTGAGTCACGGTAACCTCTTTCAACAGCCATTTCGGCAGAATAACCCATACCACCATGAATCTGAACTGCCTCATCAGAGATAAAATCGAGCATCTCTGATCCGACAACTTTAAGTATTGCTGCTTCAACTGCATAATGACTGATAGCTTCAATTGAAGCTCTGCCTTCATCCCCACAATCTATTTTCAGGTTATTCATTAGTGTGTCGACATCGCTACTTACTCTGTAAACAGCTGATTCTGAAGCAAAAAGACGAATTACCTGTTCAGCCAGCTTATGTTTAATTGCACCGAATGTTGATATATTTACACCGAACTGCTTGCGTTCATTGGCATATTTTACTGAATCGGTTATAGCTTTTTTTGCTGCGCCAATAACATTGGCCCCAAGCTTAAGCCTTCCCATATGCAAAATGCTAAGAGCTACTCTGAAACCTTCGCCTCTTTTGCCAAGCAGATTTTCAACAGGAACCAATACATCATTGAAGTAGATCTGCGCGGTTGAAGAACCCTTGATACCCATTTTATGCTCATCCGGTCCAATTACTACTCCGGGGTAATTACTTTCAACGATAAATGCACTTAGCACCCTGTCAGTATCAATTTTTGCAAAAACCACCAGTGTATCGGCAAAACCGGCATTTGTGATCCACATTTTCTGACCGTTAAGTATATAATTTTTACCATCTTCGGTAAGTCTGGCATTTGTTTTTCCTGAATTGGCATCACTGCCAGCTCCCGGCTCAGTGAGGCAATATGCTCCGATCATTTCACCGGTGGCTAGTTTGGTAACATATTTCATTCGCTGGTCCTTATTTCCATAGTACATAATCGGTAAGGTTCCAATACCGCAATGTGCCATGTAAGCAACTGAATATGAGTAACCTGCGCCGGTTGTTTCAGCGACAAGCATCTGTGTTACAAATGACTGCCCGAATCCTCCGAACTCATCAGGAATGGAAACTCCCATGAGGCCAAGTTCTCCTGATTTCTTAAGCATGCTCTTCATCAGTTCCCGGTCACTTTTCTCAACCTGGTCAAGATTTGGATATACTTCAGTTTCAAGGAAGTCCTTGCATGTCTGAGCAATCATTCTCTGCTCTTCGTTGAATTCCTCAGGAATAAAAACGTCTTTTGATTCAACTTCGCTTACAAGAAATTCACCGCTTTTCAAGAGTTTACCATTTTCCATTTTTGTCAGTTTAGTATAAGGATTATTCTATTTTTTTTTAATCAGCATTCAGTTTTATTATAATTCAAGTGATTGAGCTATTAGCTCGGCAATGTCGAGATTTTTTATCACTTCCTCCTTGTTTTTATACTTTAGACCATCAGTTATCATTGTCATACAAAAAGGACATGCTGTAGCAATTACCTGTGCATCAGTTTTAAGAGCATCTTCAGTTCTTTCAATAAAAATCTCCTTATCTCCTTTTTCAGCTTCTTTGAACATCTGTGCCCCTCCTGCACCGCAACAGAGAGCAAAACTTTTGTTCCTGTGCATCTCTACAAAATCGGTTGTCAGGCCTTTAAGCAACTGACGCGGCTCCGAATAGATATCGTTGGCCCGTCCGAGGTAACAGGGATCATGATATGTAACCCTTACACCGGTCAGTGAATTTTGAGTAATCTTAAGTTTTCCATTTTTAATGTTCTGGTTAAGAAACTGAAGATAATTAATCACCTCATAATTGCCGCCCAGGTCGGGATATTCATTCTTGAAAATGTTAAAACAATGCGGGCATATTGTGATGATTTTTTTTACTTCATACATTTTGAGCGTCTCAATAACCTGAAGCGCCTGCATCTGATAAAGCATTTCGTTACCGGCACGGCGGGCAGGGTCACCCGTACAGGTTTCCTCTTTGCCAAGGACTGCATAGCTGATGTCAAGGTGTGTAAGTATCTTTACAAATGCCCTAATTACTTTTTTATACCTGTCGTCGAATGCACCGGCACAACCAACCCAGAATAAGTATTCGGGTTTTTCACCTCTGGCAAGAAGGTCAGCCATTACAGGTACTTCTATTTTGCGGGTCTGCATACTGAGAGAATTAATTAATGTTGATTTCCAGGCCTTTAGCCCAGTTAAGGCGGTCCTCGGCAGAATACTGCCAGGGGGCACCATTATTTTCTATGTTATTGAAAACAGCTTTCAGTTCGCCGGGTGCTGATGCTTCCTCCATAACAAGATACCTGCGCATATCGAGTATCAGCGTAGGGTGGTTTATATTTATCGGGCATTCTTTTGCACAGGCATTACAGGTAGTGCAAGCCCATAGTTCCTCTTCAGAAATATAGTCGCGCAACAGCGAGCGGTTATCATTAAAATCTCTGCCGTTTTTTACCATCAGCGGCCCTTTCTCCTTCATTCTTGCACGAAGGTCCATCATAATTTTCCGGGGTGATAATTTCTTTCCGGTCAAGTTTGCGGGACACACAGATGTACAGCGTCCGCATTCGGTGCATGCAAGAGCGTCGAAATAATTTTTCCACGAAGCATCTTCGGCATCCTTTACTCCAAACCTTTCGGGAGGACCATCTGCAGCTGACGGAGAAAAAGCTGTATTGGGGTCAAGCATAAGCCTTACCTCCTGTGTGATACTGTCCATGTTTGGAAGTTTTCCCAGTGGTTCAAGTCTGGAAAGAAAAACATTCGGGACAGACATGAATACATGAAAGTGCTTCGAGTAAGGCAACATGTTTGCAAATGCAAAAATAAGCAGAATATGTGCCCACCATGATATTTCATGAAGCATGTGAACCGAACCGGCTGAAGAATTACTGAAGAGACCTGCAAGCATCGAGCTTACCGGATAAACACCTGCACCCGCTTCGCCCATCTGGCTTTTCATTTCAACATATCCGGTATTCATTCCCAGAAGCGAGAGCATAAGCAGAAGAATGGTTGTAAGGGCTATATTGGCATCAATATGAGAGATCTTCTTCATCTCTATACCTTCGAATCTTTTAATTTGGAAGAACAAGCGGCGTGACAGGAAAACAATTATTGAAAGTGCTACAAGCAGAGCAAAAATGTCCCCGGAGGCCATTAAAACATTATAAACAGGACCCAGAACCTTAAGAACTCGTTCGCTGCCCGTAAGACCATCTATAACCATTTCAATACTACCGAAAAGTATGACACAGAAGCCCCAGAAAACCAACGCATGAAGAAAACCGAGCACCGGCTTGCGGAATATTTTTGTCTGTCCGAATGCAACACTCATCATTACTCCGAACCTCTTTCCAAAATCTTTTACCGGAAATGCCGGCCTTGTAAACCTGAAGAAGCTTACAATTCTTTTAAGGGTAAAAGAGAATGCTCCAATAGTTATTAAAAGTACAACTGCAAATACAATTTGTCTGGTCATTTTCTAGTCTTTCAATTTATCCTCATGTCACCAATATATATGTTTATACCAGTCGCAACGGTTTTGCGCAAGCCGGCATAATAATATCTACTTTTTTAAGTCTTTAACTGCGGCTACAAGCTGAGGCAGGATCTTAACTGCATCCCCCACAATACCATACTGTGCAGCGCCGAAGATGGGTGCATCTTTATCGGAATTAATAGCAACTATATATTTTGAGGAACTGATTCCAGCCAGATGCTGTGTTGCTCCGGAGATACCAATGGCAATATATAGGTTGGGTGCAATAATTTTACCTGTTTGTCCGGTATGTTCTTCGTGAGGTCTCCATCCTTCGTCGGACACAGGACGAGAGCAAGCTGTTGCACCGCCCAGAAGTCCGGCCAGCTCAACAAGCGGAGCCCAGTTATCGGCAGACTTCATTCCCCTGCCACCCGATACAACAATGTCGGCATCGGTAAGAAGAACTTTGCCGGTAAGTTTCTGAACATTTTTCACCTGAGTCTTCATAAGTGAACCATCAACATGTGCAGCATAATTTTCTATTGAAGCAGTGCCTCCGGTCTCAATCAGGTCGAATGAGTTCTGTGACAAAGTCAGTATTTTTATTGAAGATCTAATTTCGATATGTGCATATGCATTTCCCGAATAAGCCCTTTTATATATAGTAAAAGGAGAAATGCTCACGGGTAATTTATTTACACCTGAAGCAATACCTGCTTTAAGTTTCACTGATAACCTTGGGGCCAGGGTTTTACCTGAGTTATTGTTTGAAAGGATGACAACAGTGGCATTCTCTTTATGAACAAGCTCTGCAATAACTGCAGTATAGACCTGACTATCAAATATATTAAGCTGGTCGTTTGCTATATTTACAACTTTGTTCGCGCCATATGTTCCAAGTTTTTTGAGTTCAGCCTCGTCTACACTGCCTATCGAAACAGCTATTACTGAAGTGTTTGCCATTCCGGCAACCTTAGATGCATATGATACAAGCTCAAAGGAAGATTTCTTGAATTTTCCATCCCAGTTCTGGGTATATACTAATATTGACATAATTTTTATTTAGGGTTATCAGATAACTTTTGCTTCATTTTGAAGAAGCTCTATAAGCTGTGCAGGATTCTCCGCATCAACAAATTTGCATGCTGCACGAGGGGCAGGTTTTTCAAAACCTATTACAGCGGTAAGTGCCTCAACAGGAGCAGGTTCAACTACCTTGACCGGTTTTGAACGGGCCATCATTATACCACGCATTGCAGCTATTCGGGGTTCTTTTGCAATACCTTTCTGCACTATGGCTACGAAAGGAACCGGTACACTTACCAATTCTTTTCCACCATCTGTTTCGCGAGTAAGAAGAGCCTGGCCGTTTTCGAATTTCAATCCCGACACCGACGATACGGACGGGATGGAAAGAAATTCTGAGATCATACCTCCTACCATTGAACCGTTAAAATCGCTTGATTCTATACCGCACATTATGATATCAAATTGCTCCTTCTTAATCATTTCTGATAATTGGGCGGCTACATAATAAGCATCCTGTGAATCAGCATTGATTCTGATTGCATCGTCCGCACCAATTGCAAGAGCCTTACGTATTGTCGGTTCTGCAGCTACTGTTCCTACATGTGCAACAGTAACTGATTTAATCCCGTTGGCGGCATCATCTTTCAATTCAAGTGCCCTTGTAAGAGACAGCTCATCCCATGGATTAATAACCCACTGGATGCCGGTGGTGTCTATTGAAGTATTGCTTTCAGCAAACTTTATTTTCGTTGTAGTGTCAGGGACATTACTTATACAGACCAGTATCTTCATTAATTTTCTGATATTAGTTAAAGTATTAAAATGAAGCAATTTACATCAACTAAAGAAGATGCGTCAAACTTCAGAGGCGGCAAATATAATAATTTATGGTTCACAAACAAACCACGAAAATATCATCTTTTTAGGGTATTCTAAATTATCAACAATTATAACACACTATTTAGCAGAGCTTTAGTATGCATATTTTTGCTTATAAGAATGAGTCGAAACCTTATTCCGCACCATTATCTGTGATTCAATACCTGTGTTACCATAAAGCTTGTTTTAACCAGGGCGATGCCCTGAATACTTTTCCCCTGACGCGGCTAACATGACCTCCCCGCGGGCAGAATGTGTATAAAGAATAGGCGCCAGCTGGGGAAAAAACCTGTAAATACCGAACGTAGTGATAGATTATAAGTGATTGTTAATCATCTACTTAAATGAATGTTGTCAATAGCAGAAGCGCTAGCGGGGATATCATTGAAGATGAAATCCAACAATTGATTTATTACTGCCAATGAAAGAATTAATAATTTTAGATATAAATTCGCACCGCTGAAAGTATAACAGAAACATTCAATATAAATTCATTGAACAGTAAGGTAAAAATATATAGTGCTGTAGTTCTGGCAATGATCTTCTGGTCATTTTCTTTTATCTGGTTTAAAGTGGCCAATGAAACATTCAAGCCCATCACCATTGTATTTATCAGACTCATTATTTCAGTTATTCTTCTATCCCTATACCTTTTTTTCACAAATAGCTTTATGAAAATAAAGAAGAAGGACAGGAAGTTATTTCTTATGCTTGCCACTTTTGAACCATTCTTGTATTTTCTTGGCGAAAGCTTCGGATTAACATATGTTTCTGCAACAGTTTGTTCAGTACTGATATCTACAATTCCGGTTGTTGCCACAATTGGGGCATGGCTGATATTTAAAGAAAGGCTCAAGATAATGAACTATGCAGGGATCATTCTCTCTTTTATAGGTGTGCTGATATTTATTGCCAACGGGAACGGATCAATCTCATATAATCTAAAGGGTTTAGGACTGATTATGTTTGCTGTCTTTGCAGCAGTTGGATATAACCTTACTCTCAGCCGCCTTGTTGGATCCTATAGCCCTGTTTATATTGTAAATGTTCAGAATATCATCGGGGCTGTTCTTTTCCTGCCGGTTTTTTTTATTTTTGAATTCAGGCATTTTAGTTCCATCCCACTGACTTTCAGTATGTTTACCCCAATAATTGAACTTGCAATATTTGCCTCATGCGGAGCATTTATTTTGTTTGCCTGGTCAGTGAAAAAAATGGGCATCACCAAAGCAAATGTATTTTCAAACTGCATCCCTCTTTTTACAGCACTCTTCTCATTTATTATTCTTGGTGAAAAGCTTACTTTACAGAATATCATTGGCATGTTGATCGTTATTTCAGGGTTATTCCTGTCACAGATGAATGGAAGAAAGAAAGATATTGATGAAGCGCTTATTCTGACAGGAAAAACTGCCTGACCTTACATCAACCGTGTTCCATTGCCGGTCGTTCTATAAATTCATGTTATATTTGCACAGATTGGCAATTATGACACGAAAATTCTTAACTGTAATCTTTCTTCTAAATCTGATGTTTCCGGTTTTTTCTCAAACCGGTGGCAATAATGTGTATGAGTTTCTCAATCTTACTCACTCCGGGCTTGTTTCTTCACTTGGGGGCAATAATGTTTCTTTAAGAGGTGAAAATCTGAATTTATCTTATCATAATCCTGCCCTGCTTTCAAAAGGCATGGATAAAAATCTGGCGCTTAATTATTCCAACTATTTTGCCGGCATCAATTACGGACAGGTGATGTATTCCAGATCATTCAGGAACACTGGAAACTTTGCCGCAGGACTTACTTATCTCAATTACGGATCATTTACAGAAAGTAATACATCAGGAGTGATTACAGGAACCTTCAAAGCATCAGAATATGCGTTTTTATTTATATGGTCACATGAAATTGACTCCCTTTTCACAGTCGGAATAGACTTTAAGCCGGTTCTTTCTCATCTTGAGAACTATACATCATTTGGATTTGCCATTGATCTTGGCGCATCATGGCACAACAGGTCTGAATTATTCTCTGCAGGACTGACTATTAAAAATATTGGTTACCAGGTATCTACATATGCCGGGGAATTACGTCAGAACCTCCCTTTTGAGATACAGGCTGGAATATCACAACGGCTTGCGCATGCTCCTTTAAGGTTTTCTCTGACACTCAGACATCTAGAGAAATTTGACCTCACTCACCGGTACGATTCAACTTCTATTGAAAACTCATCATCCGATTTCATGGAAAACGTAATGAGACATATAATAGCAGGAGTCGAATTAATACCTCATAAAAATATTTATTTCAGTGCAGGTTTCAATTATCAGAGAAGAAGGGAATTACAGATTGAATCAAATTTATCGACAGTTGGATTTTCATGGGGATTCGGTATACGAACAACAATGCTCGACATAGAATTCGGACGGGCAACATACCATCTTGCAGGGTCTTCCAATCATGTATCGCTTTTATTGAAACCAAATCTTTTTTACAGAAGATCAAGAGGATAAAAATTTTATGACTAAGAAACTAACAATTGCAATAGACGGGTATTCTTCATGCGGTAAAAGCACATTTGCACGGTCCATAGCTAAGGAGTTGAACTATACTTATATAGACAGCGGGGCTATGTACAGAAGTGTTACTCTTTATTGCCTCCGGAAGGGTTATATAACCAGGGAATTCATAAAGCCGGAAAGTATTATTTCTGATCTGCCGAATATAATAATCGACTTCGTTTACAATCCTGAAATCAATGAATATGAGACCTTTCTGAACAAAGAAAACGTTGAAGATGAAATCAGGGGTATTGAAGTATCTTCTTTCGTAAGCCGGATAAGCCAGATTTATGAAGTCCGTGCGCGCATGGTTGAACTTCAGAGAGAGATTGGTTCCCGTAAAGGCATAGTTATGGATGGAAGGGATATAGGAACAGTTGTATTTCCTGATGCGGATGTTAAAATTTTCATGACAGCCTCAGTTGACATCAGGGCTAAGAGGAGGTAAGATAAATTGATGTCAAAAAGCTTGAGGGTTGATTTTGAAGAAATTAAAAGAAATATTATAGCCCGTGACATTGCTGATGAAAACAGGGATATAAGCCCGTTAAGACGTGCAGATGATGCAAATATCCTGGACAATTCACGTATGAGTGTCACCGAGCAGATGGAATGGGTCAGAAAGGTCATTGAAAAGAAATGGAAGTAGAAATCGATAAAAAGTCGGGATTCTGTTTTGGAGTTCAGAATGCTGTCGAAATTGCTGAAAAAGCACTTTTGAAGGGTGAAAAAGTCTTTTCACTCGGCCCGATAGTGCATAACGATAAGGAGGTTGAGCGTCTTGCCTCTTTGGGACTTGTTTCGATTGATCATGAAGAATTCGGGAAGCTCCATGATGTAAAAGTACTTATCAGGGCTCATGGAGAGCCGCCGGAAACTTATCAAACTGCTGCAAGAAACAATATTACCATTGTTGAGGCAACCTGCCCTATTGTCAAAAGACTTCAGTCGAAGATTAAAGATACATGGAATAAGGCAAGGGAGACAAACGGACAAGTGGTAATTTATGGGAAACCCGGACATGCTGAAGTAGTCGGATTACTTGGGCAAATCAATAATGAAGGGATCCTTGTTTCCGGACCTGATGATCTATCCAAAATAGATATTTCCCGTCCGGCATACCTGTTTGCTCAGACAACCATGAGTGTAACTGATTATGGATTGTTTGCTGATATGTTGCTTGAAAAGATGAAGGAACATGGCATAACAGATACTGGGAAACATTTATTTATCAATAAAACAATCTGCGGACAGGTATCGAACCGTGAACCATCTCTCAAGGAATTTGCTACGAAACACGATGTAATCGTTTTTGTTAGCGGGAGTGAGAGCTCTAATGGCAAGATTCTTTATTCAGTTTGTAAGAAAATCAATCCTGACACCTATTTGGTATCATCTGTGGAAGAGATCAAAAACTCATGGTTTGACGGCCGAAAATCAGTAGGTGTATGCGGTGCCACTTCTACCCCTAAATGGCTTCTGGACAATGTAAAGGATCATATTTCAAATATCTGATCACAAATACATTCCGTTTTGCAGGTGGGAAAATTATTCTATCTTTGCGCCCGAATTCACTTAGAATAATCAATGGGAAGAGTTAAAAAAATCGGAGTTTTGACATCAGGGGGGGACTCACCGGGAATGAATGCTGCAATTCGCGCAGTAACAAGGACCGCAATTTATAATGGGTTGGAGGTAATGGGCATCATGGAAGGTTATTCCGGGATGATCAAAGCTGATTTTAAACCACTCGAGGCATCGAGTGTAAGTGATATCATACAGCGGGGTGGAACAATTCTTAAAACCGCCAGATGCGAAGAATTCAGAACTGTTGAAGGCAGACAAAAAGCATATAACAATCTTAAAAATGCAAATATCGATGGAGTAGTCGTTATTGGAGGTGATGGCTCATTTACCGGAGCACGTATTTTCAATGAAGAGTATGAAATTCCTTTTGTTGGTCTGCCCGGGACAATAGATAATGATATATATGGTACAGATTACACCATAGGATATGATACGGCACTTAATACAGTTGTTCAGGCAGTTGATAAAATCAGGGATACAGCAAGCGCTCACAACAGAATGTTCTTTGTTGAAGTAATGGGTGCAGAAGCCGGCTTTATTGCCTTATACAGTGGTATTGCTACCGGAGCAGAGGCAATTATCATACCCGAATTAAAAGGAGAAGCCAAGGATCTGATAAAGATGATCCAGTCGGGCAATATCCGGAAAAAGACGAGCAATTTAATAATTGTCGCCGAGGGTGATGAAGGAGGAGGCGCTTTTGCTATTGCTGAGAAAGTAAAAAATGAATTTAAGGACTATGACGTGAGGGTCTCTGTTTTGGGGCATCTTCAGCGCGGGGGTTCTCCTTCAGCTATCGACAGAGTGAATGCAAGCCGTCTTGGACATGCTGCAGTAGAAGCACTTATTGATGACCAGAAAAGCGTTATGGTAGGGATAATGGACAACGAAATTGTTCTTGTGCCATTTCGCAGAGCAGTAAAGCTTCACAAAGATGTTAATCACAACCTTGTTGAGTTAGCTAGGATATTGTCTGTATAGTTAGAAGAGTTTATGTCAAAATCAAAAGTCTGGTTTACTGATCTGAGGTCAAAGCCCTCACAAAATCTCCTTAAAAAACTTGAAATTCTCATCCTGAAGGCAGGCATTGAAGAGATAGATTTCAAACGTAAGATCGTAGCAATAAAAATTCACTTTGGGGAACCGGGCAATCTGGCTTACCTGAGGCCAAATTATGCAGCACTTATCGTAAAATTCCTTAAGTCAAAGGAAGCGATACCTTTTCTTACTGACTGTAACACATTATATTACGGAAGACGCTCAAATGCTCCTTCACACCTTGAGGCGGCATTTGAGAATGGATATAATCCTATGGCAACTGATTGTCCGGTAATCATTGCAGATGGTATTAAAGGAACTGATTTTCGGGAAATAGAACTTAACCTGGAATATTGTAAGACAGCAAAAATAGGCACCGGAATCACCGAAGCTGATGTAATTATTTCGATGAATCATTTCAAAGGTCATGAGATGACAGGATTCGGAGGAGCACTTAAAAATCTAGGAATGGGTTGTGCTTCTGTTGGCGGCAAATTATTCCTTCATTCCGGATCGTCACCCGAAATTCACGAGGATAACTGCACAGGGTGCAAGATCTGTGAAAAGAATTGTGCTTATGACGCTGTGCATGTTGGCAAGGATAAAATTGCTCATATCGACTATGTTAAATGCGTCGGCTGCGGGCAGTGTGTTGCAGTATGTCAGTACGATTCAGCAAGTGTTGTGTGGCAGGATGCCTCAGAAAATGTATGTAAGCGGGTTTCTGAATATGCTTATGCCGTAACAAAGGACAAACCTTCATTTCACATCAACTTTATAATGAATGTGTCGCCCGATTGCGACTGTTTCTCATTTAATGATTACCCTCTCGTCCCGGATATTGGAATAGCAGCTTCATTCGATTCTGTTGCACTTGATATGGCGTGTGCTGATATGGTAAATGCCGCTCCTGCTCTGCCAGGAAGCAGAATTTGCAAAAATCATGACAATGGCGACATGTCAGGTGTTGATAAATTCAGACATACACATCCGGATACCTACTGGCAGGCGGGAATTGATCATGCCAGCAAGATAGGCCTGGGAAATGCTGACTATGAACTCATAAAAATCTGATCATTTCAACTTACCCAGCCAGAGCCTTAGGTTATTTGACCATGAAGCTATATGATCATTACCAACACCAAGACCGAAACCATGCTTTCCCTCGGAAAGAATATGCAATTCAGCCGGAATATTGTGTGCCCGTAAAGCTTTGTACATCAGCAGAGTGTTTTCAACAGGTACAGTTTTATCATCATCAGCATGGACAAAAAATGCCGGCGGAGTATCATTTGTAACCTGCAACTCATTTGAATAATACTCTATCTGAGTTTTTTCCGCATTTTTCCCAAGGAGAGCATCTCTTGATCCGGCATGTGTTGAAGCATCTGTGAAAGAAATAACAGGATACATTAGGATCATGAAATCTGGACGGCTGCTCATTCTCTCTACGGAATCTGCAGAAGTTCTACTACCGGTGTCAAAATGGGTCCCTAAGGTAGAAGCGAGATGACCTCCGGCCGAAAACCCCATGACACCGATTTTTGAAGTGTCGATATTCCACCCGGGTGCATTAAAACGGACAAGACGTAAAGCGCGCTGTGCGTCCATAAGAGGCGCTTTGTGGGGTTCGACTGTATTCCCAAACACTGGCAGCCGGTACTTCAGGACTATACCTGCAACACCAATTGAATTGAGATACCGGGCAATATCAGTGCCCTCCAGATCATATGCCAATATCCCATAACCACCTCCCGGACAAATAACAACTGCCTGTCCGGTCGCAAATCTTTTTGAAGGAAGATAAACAGCTATATCAGGAATCTGAACGTCTGAAATTCTTATGATATCGGTTTTGGCTATTTTTTCAACAGAACCTGTGTTTTTTGAATTGGGGATTGGCCCATCGTACAAAGGAAGAACAAAATTCTGGCCGTGGACCAGATTGCTCAGAGCAAGAAGAAGAAAGAAAAACGATTTTTTTTTCATCATAATATAATTTTAATTTTAAAGGTATGATGGAACCGTACATGTTTGATAAATACATTTATAAGTGTTTGTGTTTGCAAAACATGTGGGTTTCATAAGTTCAATGAGTAAGATCGATGTATTTCATTTATAAAAATAACTAAAAAACCACTAATTTAATAAAAATCAGCTATTACTATGGATTCTTATCTATGGAGTAAAATCAGATCGAACTTTGTATCTTTACAATAATATTGAATATTAAAACCGATACAGTATGTCACTTGTAGAAAAAATTTCTGCCGATCTTATCACCGCAATGAAGGCAAAGGATAAAATAGCCCTTGAAGCGATAAGGGCAGCAAAAACAGCTTTTACTCTTGCCCGTTCAGAGAAGGGTGCCGATTCTGTACTTACAGCAGAAGAAGAAATAAAAATCATTCAAAAACTTGTCAAACAAAGAAGAGAGTCGGCTTTTATCTACAAGGAACAGAACAGGCCCGATCTATATGAAAAAGAGGTTGTTGAGGCCGATGTGCTTGAGAAGTATCTTCCGGCAAAAATGAGTGAAGAGGAATTGGTGAAGATCATAAAAAGTATAATAGAGCGTATTGGTGCAAAAACTCCGGCCGACATGGGAAAGGTGATGGGTGCTGCCACAAAGGAACTTGCCGGAAAGGCAGATGGTAAAGATATCTCGGCAAAAGTTAAAGAGCTGCTAGGGCAATAAGATCAATTACTTCTCTACAGATACCTGCCAATATTCCCATGAAAGAGTATGCGGAAGAGATCAATATGATACCACATCCTTGCATAAAAATATAATAATACCAGCATACCTCCAATAAAAGTCAGGGTAAGTCCGAAGAATTTTCCGGCTACCGAGCTTCCTGATTTAATAACTTTTACCGATATGCTTTTTACCCAATCCTCCAGTTTTGTGAAAAGCGGATAGAATACAATTGTTATTATAGCCATTCCAATAAAAGTAAAAGTTATTGGTTTGAGATGATTTTTATAAGTCACAAGGTAATCGCTTATGGCTGTGGTAAGAAGGTTGGCGGTTAAAATTGTCAGGGTTATTACAACAAAGCGGAAGAAAAACCGGTACATAGTTTTAGAATATTTGAGGCGCTAAATTAGAGAAAGTTTTGGTAGAATTCGGAATGGGGAGGAGATTACGGATTGCGGAATGAAAAATGAAGAACTTACAAAGAGTGTCACAGAGACGACAAGGAGGTTCACAGAGTTAGAAGAAAATCTTTGCGACCTTTGGTTTTGAAGCTTAGTGCCCTTTGCGTTTAATGGATTTGAGATTAAATAATATCCCGGCATTCTATCGCCTATTACAAACTCTATATTTCCAGGTTTTCAATACTGTCGAAGATAAGCTTGGCGATTGCCGTAAGTGAAATAAAATAAACAAACCCGGGATTCCCAGATCAGGGATTACTTTTTATTACCTGCGAGAAACATGATTCCTCCGACAATCATTATACCTACACCCAGGTAAGGTGACCAGTTTAACTTATGCGGTTCGGATGCAGAGATTTCCAAAGAGCCGATATCGACAATTTTTTTCTTTGTAAAGAATTTGAAACCTGTAACGATTGTGAACAATAATCCTACAACGATTAATATTATTCCTGCCTTTTTCATATCAGATTGGTATTTAATTAGTTAAAAAACAATATGTTACTTATGTTTGCCTTTCCCCTGTCCCGGGTTATTTGTAAATGGATGAAGAGGATTTTTTGGATCCATTGTCCTCTTTACAATCACAACACATGATTCTGCGCTGAACAGTTTGACAAAGATCAGACACTTCGCGATGTATTGTATTGCAAAACTTAAACTATAAGTTACATTATTCACATATTATCAGGGAACAACCCTCCGCCGCTTCAAAGTTACCTTAGGAGAGGGGAGGACAAACGTCATTAGGGTTAACTTTTGATTACATCCGGTCCATGTACCAGCTCAATTCCTTTTCCAGCTTTTGATAATGGATAATATTGGTTATAATTTGTTTAAGTCGCATGAATGCGGTTTCGCTTTTCACAACATAATCAAATGCCTTGTGATGCATACAGTTAATAGCTACATCAATCTTATCCTGAGATGAAAGCATTATGACTTGTATTCCGGGGTTGAATTCCTTAATTTTGTCAAGTGTTTCCATCCCATCAATTGCATCCTTCCTTATCCCGTTCAGATAATAATCTAAAATTATTATATCTGGATTGTGTGATAAACTCTCAATACAGAGTTCCCCGGTGGCATATGTTTCAATTTCAATATCAGCATTTTCCAAAAACTCGATCTCCAGCAATTTTAAGAATACTGCATCGTCATCAACAAGAAAAAGTTTTATTCTGCTATCTTGTTTCATCAGTTTTGATTTTTTAATTTATTAAATTCTTCTTCCAGTTCCTCACAAGCCTGGGTGCAAACATCTTCAAGCTTTAGAACAAGTTCAGGTATTCCGCTGATTTGCTGTTGGTTATTGGCAAATTCCTGAACTTTTTTTGCCATGTTTTCAAATTCGCTATTGATTCCCATTATTGAAAATGAGGGAATCATTTTATGGACTGCACCGTATAATAAGTTCCAATCCTTGTCATACAGGCTTTTTTTCATTTCCCTTACCAGAGGAGGCGTTTGTTCAAGATAAAGAGAAATCATTTCCATCATTAACTCAGGATTTGCTTTCGTGCGACGTATCAGATAATCGAGGTCAATGCATTTCTCCCTCCTCATCTTACTGATATCGTCCTGCCCGCTGAGCATAGCAGATTTTTTAACCAACCCGACTATTTTGTTGTATAATAACCGTTCATCAACGGGTTTTGCAATATAGTCATTCATCCCTACCGATTCACACTTTTTCAGATCAGCTGTAGTTACATCTGCTGTCAACGCTATTATTGGTATGCCTGATTTCATTGTTTCCCGAATATATTCAGTTGCTTCAAAACCGTTCATCTCTGGCATCTGAAGGTCCATCAGGATGATATCAAATGTTTGTTTTTCTAATTTCTGAATAGCAATTTTCCCATTAACTGCTATATCGCGTTCAAATCCGAAATCGTCAAGTATCGTCTTCATTAGTAGCTGATTGAGGGTAATATCCTCAACAACAAGGACTTTAATGTTTCTGAGTTCATTGTCAAGTTCAACAAGCTCTAAATCGGAAGCTGCCTCTTCATCTGTTTTAAGAAAACTTAATTTGAAACTAAACACAGATCCTTCGTTAATCTTACTTTTCACACCAATTGATCCGCCCTGAGGTTCTACAAGCTGTTTTACTATTGCAAGGCCCAAACCGGTACCTCCGTACAATCTTGATGTTCCGCTGGTTGCCTGCTGGAAGTTTTCAAATATTTTTTCAATTTTGTTTTCAGGGATCCCGATGCCGGTATCTGCTACAGCAAATTCTATGATAGCTTTCTGATCATCTTCCGAGATCAGCTTTACACTTATGGTGATTTTACCCTGAGTGGTAAATTTTACTGCATTGCTAACAAGATTTAAAATTATCTGGTGCAAACGTACCGGATCGCCTAACAGTACCTCAGGTATCCTTGAATCATATTCTTTTATTAAGGCTAAGTTTTTTTCCTGAATTTTAGCTTCAAAAATATGAAGCATTGCGGATATCGACGATGCCATCCTGAACGGGATCTGCTCAAAAGTCATTTTCCCTGAGTCAACTTTTGCAAGGTCGAGAATGTCGTTAATCAGCACTATGAGGGCATCTCCACTCATTTTTATAGCAGTCAGATATTCTTTTTGCTTAACACTCAGTTCCGTTTTTAATACAACTTTTGTAAATCCTATAATTGCATTCATCGGAGTCCGGATCTCATGACTCATATTTGAAAGAAATTGTTGTTTTGAAAGGGTAGCATTCTGAGCTTTGCTTGTTGCTTCTTCGGCAATAGCTGTTGCACGTTCCGCGGCTACCTTTGCATCGGTTAACTCCGTTGCGATTCTTTTCTGCTCAGTAACATCCCTGGCAACAATAACAACTCCCAAAACATTTCCCCGGTCATCCTTATATACAGATCCATTAAACAGCACATCTGTCAGCTTACCATTTTTATGCCTGAGAGTGAGAGGAAAATCAGCAACCGAGCTTTTTGCAAAGACTTCCTGATATACTTCACGGGCCTTTTGCGGTTCGGTAAAATAATCAAAAAAATCTGTTCCCGTGAGCATTTTTCTCGATAATCCTGTAATATTGACGGTAGCCTGATTCATATCAGTGATCTTGCCTGAGGTGTTTATGGTAATTAAAGGATCAAGGCTCGCTTCAATAAGACTTAGAGAATACTTTGAAAGCAGTTTTTGAGCTGTAACATCCCTTGCAACAACAACTATCCCAAGTACATTTCCATCCTGATCTTTGTAAACTGATCCATTGAATAATACATCTGTAAGCTTACCATTTTTATGACGTAGGGTGAGAGGTGAATCGGTAACCGATCCATTGGCAAATACCTCCTGATATACTTTACGAGCCATTATTGGCTCAGTGAAATAATCAAAGAAATCGGTACCTGTAAGATCTTTACGGGTAAATCCCGTCATATTTGCCAATGCCTCATTCATATCTGTAATTTTGCCTTTGGTATTAATAGCAACCAGAGGATCGAGACTTGCTTCAATTAAATTTCTTGCGTTCATCAATGATTTCTTATTGACCCTATTTCTTCTATAGAATTTCTTCTTTTGTCTTTCAATTGTTTGAAATGATATGGAGATAATCCGGTGACTTTTTTAAATTGATTAGATAAGTGAGAAACAGTACAATAGTTCATCTTCCATGCAATTTCAGAAATGTTGAGTTCTCCATAAATAATCAACTCTTTAATGCGCTCAACTTTATGAGAAATAATAAATTGCTCAATAGTTGTACCCTGAACTTCTGAAAATAAGTTGGCCAGGTAGGTATAATCGTATCTTAATTTTTCACTCAGATAATCAGAAAAGTTATTTTTGATTAATTCATCTGAATGATGCACCATTTCGATAATAACGTTCTTGATCTTTTCAATCAGAATGGCTCTTTTGTCGTCCATTAATTCCAACCCTGATTCAAGCAATGCAATTTGTAAAAGTTTGCGTTGTTCATCAGTAATTTTCTCCATTATCTCTACTTCACCCAGGTCGACAACTATGTAGTGCAATCCAAGGTTTTTCAGTTCTGTCTTCACTACCATCTTGCAGCGAACACATACCATGTTCTTAATGTAAAGTTTCAAAAAGTAAAGTTTTACGAAGGTTATGTCCCAAATATTTCAGGGTTTATATGGAATCCGGTGATAAACAGTACCCCGGGCATTTATTGGAAATGTAGGTTTATATAGAAGTTATTTCTTCAAATGTACGAATAATAAACAGTAATTTTATATTAAAGGCATGGTAATTAGATCCGATACTCCATCAATTATCAACAACTACCTTACCGGCGATGTTTTTACACTCTTCATGCATTAACTAGTAGTAGTTACTATGGAAGCATGTGTGAATTTGACAAGTTAATTAAGTAATTGTGTAATAAACCAAATGATATCGGCACATACCTTTATAAGAGTAAAACTAAACTAATAAAAATGAAAAAAAATCTATTGTTTGTATTCATAACGATTTTATCACTGAATACATTAACATCATTTGCAGGTATTAATGATTCAAATGCAAAAAACCTCACTGTTCCTGATAAGACAGAAAACAAATTGTCAGCTGAAGAAATAAGCAGACTAACAAACCGGGTTGAAGAAATCCGCAACATGGACAAAACAGACATGACTGCAAAGGAAAAACGCGATTTGAAAAAGGAACTCACAACTATCAAGAAAAATGTAAAGAGATCAGGGGGATACTTTTATATAGGCGGCAGTACCCTCCTTCTCATTATTCTTCTTATCATTTTATTATAGGAATAAATTAATTAATGATTTGCACAGCCTGAAAAATGGCTTGTGCAATTCATATAAAAAGAAAAGATGCATAAAGAAACCGGTTTGCTAAGTCTGAACACAAACGAGTTCAGATGTTTAACTCCTTCATCACTGACATATGATATGCAAAGGTTGATCGGCATAATGAAGCGTGAACCAAAATGGGAAAAAGGAGAACTCAATACAATGATTCTGCTTAAAAGTCCGTTAAAGAAGATCCTGCTCACCATCCTGCATGAAGGAACTGATGTATTATCTTACCAATCTGGCAAATCATTAACCATCCAGATTATTGAAGGCCAACTTAAGCTGCAAATAAATAATGAATCTGTGATTCTTAACAGCAATGAAGTTTTTACCCTTACGGAAAATGTTAATTATAGTTTTGAAGCAACGGATGATACAGCATTCCTTCTTACACATCTATCTTAATGAGGTTGAAGGAGAATCAATATAAATTTTAAAAGTATGAATGCAATCTGGAATAATAAGAAAGACAAATTCAGGCAAAAATTTGCTTGCATTTCCGGCAGAGATATGATGTATAAAGAAGGACAGGAGAATAAAATGTTTGATAAGCTTAGGATAAAGCTGGGAAAAACTGACAAAGAAATCCTTAGTATTTTAATCGATTTTTAAATCTCATTATTCCAAAATAATGACTATATTATATGGCTGTCGGACCATATATTTACTTTAAACTTTTTTCTTGCGTGAACGATCTGAAGTTTTTAAATAATTTTCCTGATTTCAGGAGGTTAATTTTAATTATTTTATTGATTATCAGCATAGTACCAAACAGCTCGTGTCAGGAATATTTTCAGCAGGAAGTGAATTACGAAATTCAGGTTTTCCTAAATGACAGGCACCATGAACTTAGTGCATTTCAAACTATTCAATATATTAACAACTCTCCCGACACTCTTGGTTTTCTTTATTTCCATCTTTGGCCGAATGCTTATTCAGGCAATGATACTCCTTTAGGCAAACAGTTAAGGATCCAGAATGGAAAAGAAAAGATGTTTAATGACCCTGATTTAACCGGATATATTGATTCACTCGATTTTAAGATCGCAAACAGCAGGGTAAAATGGAACTTATTAAAAGGCCAACCTGATATTTGTCAGATCGAACTTAATGATGAACTGAAGCCGGGCGACACCATTATTATAACAACGCCTTTCCATGTGAAAATTCCGTTGGGTACAACTTCCAGGCTTGGGCACATAGGCGAATCATACCAGGTATCACAGTGGTATCCCAAACCGGCTGTTTATGACCTTACGGGCTGGCATCATATGCCATACCTTGATCAGGGTGAATTTTATTCTGAATTCGGAAGCTTTGATGTCAGCATAACACTGCCTTCCAATTATATTGTAGCTGCATCGGGCGAGCTGCAGAACCATGATGAATGGGAAATGCTCGACAAACTGGCTGCTGATACATTATGGAAATTAACATGGTACTTTCCGGAAAATTCCTTTCCTCCATCATCATCTGAGCTAAAGACACTGCAGTTTAAAGGCAAACAATTACATGACTTTGCATGGTTTGCCGATAAGAGGTTTCATTTATTGAAGGGGAAAATTAAACTTACACACTCCGGTCGTGAAGTTATTACTATGACTATGTTCACCAATCAGGAGGCCGGTTTATGGAAAAACTCCCTGCGGTATGTAAACAACTCTATACTTCAATTCTCAGAATGGATAGGAGACTATCCCTATAACTCATTTACGGCAGTGCAAAGCGCACTTACTGCAGGAGCGGGTATGGAGTACCCCGGTCTTACAGTCATAGGAATAGCTGGTGATGCTTACTCACTCGATGAGGTAATATCTCATGAGGTATGTCACAGCTGGTTTTACAGTGCAATTGGCTCGGATGAAAGGAAGTATCCATTTATGGATGAGAGCATTACCAGTGCATATGAAATGAGGTACATGAACATGAGCTATCCCGGAAAAAAGCTATGGGAAATCTATTTCAGGAACCGTAAAATGGCGAAGTTCTTTCACATCGATAAAATTCCGCTTCAAAGACTCTCTGAATTTGAATGGCTGATTCAGGCCAGGGATAATCTCGAGCAACCAATTAATCTTCCGGCAACTGATTACAGCTTTATAAATTACACAGATATTATCTACTATAAAGCCGGCATGGCCCTCAACTACCTCAGGGCATACCTTGGCGATGAAGTGTTCGATTCAATTATGCGTGAATATTATTCTGACTGGAGAGAAAAACATCCCATGCCGGAAGATCTGCGAATTATATTCGAATCACGTACCGATAAAAACCTGGCATGGTTTTTTGATGACTTCATTAGTACGACAAAAAGGATTGATTACAAAGTTCTGCGGCTGGAAGATAACAAGTTGCTTATAAAAAATAAGGGCGAAATGGTTTCTCCGGTAGCAATCTCTGGTATGAACGGGGACTCCATTATCTTTACAAAATGGTTTGATGGTTTCACCGGGACAAAATGGATTGACATACCGGAAGGTCGATATTCCGAATTAAGAATCGACGCAAAAAATGAAGTACCTGAACTGTTCAGGCAGAATAACAACATTAGAACATCAGGAATTTTTCCAAAGACAGAATTACCAAGACTACAATTACTTTATACCATTGAAGACCCTAACAAACCATCTGTGGTCTATGTACCTACTGCATTCTGGACAAGGGAAAATGGCTTTATGGTCGGCATGACACTGAACAACGGATTTATATTACCCAAGCGTATTGAATATTTTATGATGCCATTTATCTCTTTCAGGAATCCGGGAATTGCCGGATTTGGAAGAATTGCCTATAATATCATACCTTATAATAACCTTATAAGGAAAGCTTCAATTATCATTGAAGGAACCAAATTCGGCGCACCTGAGTCCCGGAACTATTACACGGCAACGGCTGGAGTGAATCTGGATTTCAGGACAAAAGAAATGGTTAATCCTCTAATGCATGGGATGTACGGATATTATATTTCAGCCTCTGATCTTTTTAATATTACCCGGGGTGAAAAGGCAGATATGATTTCATACCTTCAATTTGGTTATGCAATCAGGAGAACCGGTCCATTGAATCCATTCAGCACGGTTGCCGGGATAGAAGCCAACATTAATTATCAAAAATTTTCGATTGAGCATAATTACAGGTATAGTTATAATGGAAAGGATAATGGGTTAGATGTAAGACTGTTTGGAGGAACAATGTTAAAAAACAAATCATCTAATAACTTTCATTCTCTGGCAGCCAGTGGCCGGAGCGGCCGCGAACAATATCTTTATGAAGGAACATATCCTGACAGGTTCAGTGTTTTCCCTGAAACATTCTGGTCAAGGCAGATGACCTCATCGGAAGGTGGCCTGGTTTCTCCTGTCAATGATACGCTCGGATACAGTAACTGGCTTATCTCAGCCTCATTTACAAGCACACTGCCGGGCAAATTAAGCAGAATACCTATAAGACCCTTTATAAATGTTCTTCTGAATGACCATGGTACAGGGACAAACGGGTCTGAATTCTTCTTTGAAACAGGACTCAGAATGGGGTTCAGGGATGTGCTGGAAATTTATGTTCCTCTGGCTGTTTCAAAAAATATTGAATCATACGGAGGTAAAATAAAAGACAGGATAAGGATTGTACTTAACCTGGATTTTCTAAGTGAAGGGTGGCGGTAAGCCATTCCGGGTAAAGCTTACAGCCGGAATTGATTACAACCGAGCGATGGCACGAAGCAAATTCGCGCCATCGACCATAATATTACCCTCTTGCGAGCCTGTTTGTCTTTCTTCTTTGTCTTCTGATATTTCTTGTATAGATCACAAAATACATTATGGGTATTAATACCAGTGTAAGAAAAGTTGCGAAGCTCAACCCGAAAATGATTGTCCATGAGAGAGGACCGAAAAACATGACATTATCTCCACCAAAATGAATCTGAGGGTTTAAATGCGTGAGTAAGGTACTAAAGTTAATATTCATCCCGATTGCCAATGGAATAAGTCCGAGTATTGTAGCCGTTGCTGTAAGGATAACCGGAGTGATACGTGTCTTACCGGCTTCAATTATAGCCTGGCGCGTTTTCATTCCCTGGGCTTTCAATACATCCGTAAACTCGACAAGCAATATTCCATTTCGCACCACTATACCGGCCAATGCAACAATACCCATACCTGTCATGATGATAGATATAGTCATACCAAATATCATATATCCGAGAAGTACCCCGATGAGACTGAATACAACTTCCGAGATAATTATCAGGGCTTTTGACATTGAATTAAACTGGGTTATGAGTATAAACATGATCAAAAATAACGATAGGATCATTGCTTTTGAGAGGAACACCATTGATTCCTGCTGATCTTCCTGTTCACCGGTAATACGAATATCTATATCTGAGGCCTTTATAAATTCAGGAATTGCTTTCCTGAGCTGGTCATTGATAAGGTTTGCGTTGAATCCATCAAGTACATTGGATGAAATCGTAATTACTCTCTTCATATTCAACCTGTTTATCTGGCCATAACTGTTCACGTAATCAAGATCAGCAACAACTGAAAGTGGTATCTGACGAAGAATTCCGGAGTTCATGTCCCTGTAAGTAATTGTGAGATTGAGAAGTTGCTCTATATCATTACGCTGATCTTCCTCAAATCGAAGCATAATAGGATACTGATCCTCCCCTTCCCTGTATTTCGCTACTTCCTTTCCAAGTTTACCGGTTCGAATAGCATCTCCTACTGTAGCTGCGCTTATTCCCTCCATATTTGCACGTTCACGGTCAAGCCGGATTATAATCTCCGGTTTGGTAGTGGCAAAGTCAGATTTCAATTCTTCAATTCCACCGATCTGTAATGAATCGATATATCTTTTGAAGCGATCTGATGTTGAGGCAAGCTTTAACAGGTCCTGACCTGATATCTCAATATTAACCGGCTTTCCGGTAGGTGGCCCCATTGCAATTTTAGCCACAACAATTTCAGCACCGGGAATATCCTTGAGGGCATTCCGCATGTCAGTCATGTAGTGTCCTGTTCTCTGCCCATGCCGGTTTTTATATTCAACAAAGTTTACTGCTATTTTAGCCAGGTTCGATGACTTGCTCGAATTATCGAAGGAATTATCGGAAGCCAGAAAAGCAACATTCGTAACAACAGATTCAACAATTGGATTATTCTGTCCAAGAACCTTCATAATCCTGTGTTCAGCTATATGGGCAACCGAATCAGTTACTTCTATCTGAGTCCCAACCGGCATTTTTATGAATGCGTTTATTGTACTAGGCTCATTATCAGGAAAAAACACCACTTTAGGTTTCACAATATTATTAAGAACCATTGTAAATACAAACAAGACTATCATTCCTGACAGGATAAAAACCGGTCGTTTCCCTTTCAAAACCCATACAAGAGTCGCCTCATAGCGCCTCATAAGAGCTGGAAGAGTATTGGTTTGAAATCTTCTCAGAACCCTGTATCCCCATATATTATGCACTAAAAATGAAATTGCAATAAACAGAACCAGATTACCAAGTGCCGGAGCACCTAACAGATGAAATGGCAATGCTGCCAATACAATAATTGCGGTGATCTTAAGGTTTTTCCGAAGGGGAATAGGATGATCTTCTTCATCATGCTTCATAAAATCAACTGCAAAGACAGGATTGAAAATGTAAGCAACTATCAATGAAGCAAATAGAGTTATAATCAGAGTGACAGGAATGTAGACCATGAATTTTCCAACAACTCCGGGCCAGAATGCAAGCGGGAAGAATGGAGCCAGAGTAGTAAGAGTTCCGGAAAGAATAGGCATAAAAACCTCACCGGCCGCAAATTTAGCCGATGTAGCAATATCTCTTTTTGTTTTCTGATGTATCCTGTGAGTGTTCTCTATCACCACAATTGCATCATCAACAACAATTCCCAGTGCAAAAATAAACGAGAACATTACGAGCATATTCATTGTAAATCCTATCCAGGGAAGGAAAATGTAGGCTATAGCCATAGATAAGGGAACTGAAAAACCAACGAAGATTGCATTCACAAGTCCCATGAAAAACATCAGAACAATTGTAACCAGGATAAAACCTATAATAATGGTGTTATTTAGTTCAGTCACCGTGTTCCTTGTGAACTTCGACTGATCGCCGGTAACTTCAACGATAAGGTTTGATGGCAGACGTGTTGCTTTCATGTCTGCTATTACTTCGTTTATTTTATCAGATGCATTGAGAAGATTTTGTCCACTCTTTTTTATAACATTAAGAGTTATAACGTTTTTACCATCATAACGGGCAAAATTCTCAGGCTGACCGTATCCATCGCGAACAGTAGCAATATCCTTTATTTTTACCAGGGCACCGCTGGACGTTCCGATAATTATATTACCTATCTCATCGACATTCTGCAATTCACCCACAACCCTGAGAGACCGGCTCATTCCCTGGAGATCAATATTTCCGCCCGAGACAGTCATATTATTATAGTTGACAGCCTGTTCCACATCACGAAATGTCAGGCTTGCCACCCTCATTTTATACATATTAATATCGATCTGGATCTCACGGTTCAGGGCGCCTCCTATTTCGACCCTTGTTATTTCAGTAAGGGTTTCAATACGTTCCTGCATTTCATCAGCATATTCTTTAATGCGGTCCAGGGGAAGGTCTCCGGATAGATTGATATATTGAATTGGTATTTCAGAAAGGTCAATCTCCATTACGGAAGGCTCTATAAATGACGGATCGGTAGGTAAGTCTGATTTAGTTTTATCAACCGCATCATTTACTCTCTGCTTTGCCTCTTTTATCTCGATGCCGGTATTGAACTCAACTATGATAGCTGAAAAGTCCTGAACCGAACGTGATGTTATTTTCTTAACACCACTGATGGATTTAAGGTTTTTCTCAAGCGGCCTCGTAACGAGATTTTCCATATCAGTCGGGGAAGTACCCGGATAAATAGTATTAATATTTATCATCGGGATGACAATCTCTGGTATCTGTTCCTTTGGAATAGTATTATAGTTTATAATTCCAAAAACGGATATAATAAAAATCAGAACATAGATGCTGATTTTGTTATTTATTGCCCAACTTGTTGCAAAAAATTCCTTATTCAATTTTTCCATGAAAAATATTTTTTCTCTAGTAATTGTGGGTAATTAAAACCTTATGTATTCACCATCTATCAACTCCTGGAAACCGGTTGAAACTATCATATCTCCCACCGCCAGGCCATTTATGATCTCAGCAACGCCATTATAGCTGCTACCTATAACCACAGGCTGCTTGTAGGCTGCATTATACTGGTCTTTTGATCTTACAGCATAAACATAACTGCCCGACAAGTCGGTCTGTATATAGTTCATTGGAACCAGGATGGCATTATCATTATGATAATCATTAATCTGTATTATTGCTATCATATTTGCTTTCAAATTCTGTATGCCGTTGGAAATATTGGTTTCCATAATAAAAGTACGGTTTACAGGATTTATATATTTGCTTACAAAATTCACTTTACCTTCAATTGTCTTATTAATATCGGGAAACTCAATTACCAGTCTGTTGCCATTCTGAATTCTTGCCGAGTATGCCTCTGAAACTTCAGCACTTACTTTCAGGTTTTTAAACGCCACGACTCTGAATGCAGCCAGGCGGGGATCAGGAGAAACTACCCCTCCTACCTTTATATTTACTTCTTCGACGGTACCATCAATAGGTGATTTAATTTTAAACTTATCGACCTGCTGTCTTAGTGATGCAATCTGTAGTTCGAGTGATTCTTTACCGGTTTTTGACTGCTTATACTGCACTTCGCTTCCGATTTTCTGATCCCAGAGACGCTGTTGCTTTTCGAACAGATCAGCTGCGAGTGCATATTGTGATTCAAGACTTTCCAGTTGACTTTTATACTGTTGATCATCGATCTGAGCTAATACCTGACCTTTTGTAACTCTCTGTCCTACATCTGCATACCTTGCAGAAACTGTTCCCGGAGCTTCAGCAAATACGGCTGCATTCTGGTCGCCATCAAGTTTACCCTGTACCCTTATGTAGTGGTCAAATGGCTCGTTTTTTATTTCTGATAAACCAACAAATTTAAATTTCCCCGTATCGAGCGAGTCTTTTTCACTTTTCAGTTCATCTTCAAGATTCTTAATTTTTTCAGCAAGAACGGCTTGTTCGCTCTTTAATTTTGTAAGTTGTGCATGCTTGTCGGTGCTGCATGAAAACATTAGTATAATTACTGCAATTCCGGTTAAACTTAGTTTAATGGTTTTCATATCTGATCTGATGTATTTTAATATTTCAATTTATTCTGGTTGATTATTTGATTTAATTTCCCGATAAAATCCGATCGAGTTTTGCTTTTGCATTCAATAGTGAAAGCGCAGAATTATAATAATTAGATTCCGCTGTAAGGAACTGGGCCTGGCTCTGAGTAAGTTCAAAACTTGAAGAAACGCCTTCCTTATATTTTATAACAGTTTTATCATAAACCTTTTTGCTCAGTTCCATACTTTCTTTATTTGTAGTGAAATTACTAAAGGCAGTTTCATAACCACTTTTTGCTGTTTCGTATTCCATTACCACTCCCTGCTCAACGTTCTGCTTATTAAGTCTGGCTTTATGAAGATCAAACTTTGCCTGGCTGATAGTTGCATTTCGCTGACCACTGGTTATTATTGGAAGTGTCAATGAAATGCCTGCAATGTCCTTCACAGCAAAATTGAAAGAAGGCTGGTTAGTTTGTTCCTGGTGACGATAAAACCCCGAAATTGTAGGTAAAAGTTTTGACTGCTGACGCTTCAGCATCAGAGAAGATATCTGTTCCTGGTTACTAATCATCTGATAATCAATATTGTTTTTTATATTGAATTGCTGAGATGAAGAATATTCAATGTTGCCCTGGTTGATTATCCCCGGCAGACTATCAGTGAGAATAACATCCTGATCAAAGTCAACTCCGAGTTGATATTTCAGCAACTTCAGTGATAACTCCATCTGAGATTCGAGTGAGGTTATCAGGGTTTGTATATTCGACCGGCTTATTTTCAACTGGTCAACATCTGTATCCTCATTAAAACCTTCCTGGTTCATTTTTAGCAGTTCATTGTAGGTTTGATCAGTAGATGTAAGACTCCTGCGCAATACTCTGGCATTTTCATCAAGTACCAGAACAAGAAAATAAGTATTTGCTACGGATTCTTTTGTCTGACCTTCCGTTTTGACGAGTGTCTGCTCCAGAACCAGCTTCAAAACTTTCATAGCCTGAAGACCAACAAGGTATTCGCCACTGAATATAAGTTGTGAAAGAGTAAAATCGAATGTAGTATTGTTTTTTACTCCAAGGGATACAGGAGGTGAATCCTTATATGCATCGACAACATCATTTCTTGTCAGAAAGCCATCGGGCAAAGAATTTACATCAAGGAAAGGTCCGAAACTCAATTGGGGAACCTTAAACTGATGTTGGTAATTTGCAGCAAAATTTATTTGCGGAAGACCTGATGCAATTGTTTCCCATACTTTCTTTTCTGCACTGCTTACATCGATTCTCGCTGATTGAACAGAACGGTTATTCTGAAGTGCAAATACCTGTGCCTCAGCAACTGACAGTTTAATTGCCTCCTTGTTATCCTGACCAAAACCGTGACTGGCTAATCCAAGAAAAATAAATAATAAAAGATATTTTTGTTTAAAATTCATATAATAATTATTTTATGTTTTTCATTTCTAAATCACTTAATTTTTTTTCAAGAGCATTAATGCCCTTCTCTGTTGCAATTCCGCGAACATGATATTTCAATAATTCACTATATATTCTGTTTGAGGTGAACTCTTCGACAGAATAAAGATCATTAAGGTGTATGCTTTCGGCTCTTGAGAGGTATAATTTTGCAATTATCTCTTCTTTGAGATCATCACGGTATAATCCCTCCTTTTTTCCCTTTTTAAGATTTGCAAGAATATAGTTGTATATCCCTTCGCGGCGTGCTTTAACAAGCTTTTGATACTGAGTGGGGTAATATTTCTTAAGGTCGTACTCTGTAGCCGGATTTTGTTCCTGCATCAGCTTATTCATGTAAAGGGATATTTCAAATAATTCTTCAATGGGATTAAATCCTACTTTAAAGCAATTACATATCTCTTTTTGACGGAGCTCCATTTCATTTTCGATGAATTTCGCAACAAGATCCTCTTTATCAGTCACATACTGGTAAATGGTTTTTTTCGAGATTCCCATTTCCCTGGCTACATCGTCCATGGTTATACTCTTTATACCATATTTCATGTATAAATCCCGGACTTTTGAAAGTATGCTTTTCAGATCATCATTCACGGCCGCAAAACTAATACGAATAAACTTAGGATACAAATTTTGTGTAAAATGTTTCCAAATAAAAAAACTAACAGAATTCTAATGAGATTGTTTGGGCAATGAAGGATTATTTCTATCGGGCAGAGACAGAAAACAGATCCAGCTGCATTCCTGTCAGCGTATTAAAAGAGAGCCTGGGTATGGTGAAAAAGAAACATGTACCTTTTCCGTAATCTGATTCTACCCAGATACGCCCGCCATGACGTTCGACTATTCTTTTGCAAATAGCCAGACCGATACCTGTACCTTCAACTGAATCTTTGTGGTGAAGGCGTTGAAATATCATGAAAATTTTTTCAAAATATTGTGGTTCAATACCTATTCCTTCGTCCCTGATATAAAAAGTATGATAGTCGCTTTCTGACTTTGAAGAAACAGTAATCCGGGGGATATCATTACTGAATTTTATAGCGTTTTCGATAAGATTCTGAACAAGCTGTATCATCTGGTTATCATCTGCAAAGATGACAGGCATCTTTTTAATT